>JBCBWQ010000100.1:0-9516 GCA_039817025.1 Pseudomonadota bacterium
CGATAGCTTCGCGGGACTCCGTCTCCCGATCATACGCGTGAACCTCGGCTCCGTCGGCGAGGACGCCTTCGACTTTTACATTCGGCGCATCCGATGGCATGACAATCAGTGCCGGAAGGCCAAAATGTTTGGCGGCGCGGGCGACGCCCTGCGCATGGTTTCCCGATGAAAAAGCAACCACACCCGCACGTTTCTGGTCTGGATCGGTTATCTGCGCGAGGCGATTCGTTGCGCCGCGAATCTTGAAGCTGCCTGTCGTTTGCAGGGCCTCGGCCTTCACAAAAACAGTGGACCCCGCAGCGTCGTCCAACGCATCAGACCGCAAAACCGGCGTGCACGCGGCAAGCTTCGTCTCTGCAATCCTGCGAGCGGCGTGCTCCACATCAGCAAAGGTCGGAATGCTAGGATCCATGACGCCTAGCTACGCTTTTCTACCGGATCGCACCAGACACCCCTTGGAACCCAAGCAAGCCGGCGCTAAGAGCGCGGCGAAGCCCGCCAGCACAGCCAAGAGGCCCACCATGTTTCGTTCTGCAGCCCTGTTCTCCGTCCTCGCCCTTGCGGCCTGCGGCAACAATGAAGCGCCAGCACCGGCGCAAGACACCGCAGCGGCCGATGTCGTAGCAGGCAGCTGCGCGGACATAATCCAGCGCGGCGCTTTCGATCGCCATATGGTTCTCGACGTCGAGCAGGTCGAAGCGACGGACGAAGCGCTCGACGCCATTGTCCGGACTGAGCGGATGTCAGCCGGAGATGTTCTGGCTGTAAATCGCAACCGGGTCGCCAAATGCGACATGCACCAGGCCCACGCGAAGGGTCTTCCCGTGACCGAAGAAACGCCAGAGCGGGAACGCATCCGGTTGGTTATGGTGAATGTTGCCAGCGAGGACAGCCCGGCAACGATCGAAGCAGCCGCTGAGCGCTTCCTCTGCGACACCGATACCGGCAGCACTTGGTCGGACGCCCACTGCACGGCGAACTAGACGGATGAGCGACTACGCCGCCCTCAAGATCGAAGCGCAGCGCGTTCCCATGTTTGAGACGCCAGTGGTTTTGGCGCGATTCAACAATGCCGAAGGCTTGCTGACCGACCTGGAGACGGCGATTCGCAAAACCATGGCCTCTGATGAAGGGGTGAAGCGCTCGAATGTGGGCGGATGGCATTCGGATACACACATGCTCGACTGGGGTGGACCGGCCGCCAAGACCCTGTCGGAAAAGGCCATCGCCATGGCCAAGCGCCTGTCACTGTTTGCCAATGCCAGCCATGAGGATTTCGACTGGTGGTGCCAGATGTGGGCCAATGTTTCCGGATCCGGAGCCTGGAACCATATGCATATCCATCCGGGGAATTTGTGGTCTGCTGTCCTTTATCTCGACATGGGGGACGAAGGCGGTACCGCTGGAGAGGTCGGCGGCGAATTCTATTTTGAGGATCCCCGCTTTCCCGCCGCTGCCATGCACAATACGCGCTTTCGCTATCCCGGTGCCGACGGCCAGGCAGCGGCCTGGCAGCCGGAACTGAAACCCAAACGGGGTGACTTTATTATGTTCCCGGCCTGGTTGAGACACGGCGTCCGTCCGTATACGGGCAAAAAGGAACGCATCTCTATTGCTCTCAATGTAGACGCGATTTCTAGATAGGTACTTCGGGGCCGGAACCCAGAATTACCCTAAGGTGCAACTTACAGTTAAGCCTGTAATTTTCTGTTTTTTCTGCAATTTCATCCGCTTGCGGATGACCTGATAGTGGCCGCTAAGCAACACCGGAATTCAATGTCAGGCTTGTAATATTACCGTCACGTAGGTGTGCCATAGGCGCAATCAGTTCCGGGGGTTTCATCAGGGAAGATGAAGCCTCCTGAGGAACGGCATTGCCACTCAAGCCTTTTCGAGGGGGCCTCATCACATGAAACCGGCACGTAATCTCCGCCGCATCCTTATGGTCAGCGCGGCCAGCTTGGCGCTCTTCGCCTGCTCCGATACCGATATTGAATCACCCGGCGCTGTCGCTGCACCAGCACCGACACCGACACCAACACCAACGCCAGCTGGCGCAGACGCTGACCTTGTTCCCGATACTTTCTCGGAGAGCAGCGACAACCTCGAAGTCGTGGAAATCACGTCGGCTGCTGGCAACACGATCGAAGTCGTTCAGATCTCGGGCACAATCACGTCCGACATCACGCTTGATGCTGCGGCAGGTTACTTCCTTTCCGGCACAGTCTTCGTCGGCGACGGCGCAACGCTGACGATCCCAGCCGGCACGCAAATTTACGGCGAAGGCGCTGACTCCGGCCTCGTCGTCGCAACCGGCGGCACGATCGAAGCAAACGGCACCGCCGCTGCTCCAATCGTCTTCACCTCTCTTGCTGAGTACGAGCGCGGCAACATTGCCGGCACGCCCGCTGATGCAAGCGCACGTGGCGAATGGCTTGGTCTTGTGATCAACGGCACCGCGCCAATCAACAAATGTGACGTCGTCGACACGGCAATGGGCGGCGACGCTGACTGTCAGGATGACGGTGAAGCCGGTTCTGGCGTCTACGGCGGCGCTGACGCCGACGATGACTCCGGCACGCTGAACTATGTCCGCGTCGAATTTGCTGGCGTATTCTTCAACGAAGAAGACCAATCCAACGGCATCGCCTTCCAGGGCGTTGGCACGGGCACGACGATCTCCAACATCCAGGTTCACAACAACGGCGACGACGGCATCGAATTCTTCGGTGGTACGGCAAACGCCAGCAACATTGTGATCACCGGCGCGTCGGACGATTCGATCGACTGGACGGATGGATGGGTCGGCACGCTGCAGCGCGTTCTTGTTATTCAAGCCGACGATGCTGCCGATTACGCCATCGAGGCTGACAACCGCTCCACGTCCGCACCAGACGAGCAGCCACGCTCCAACCCAACCATCGCCAACTTTACCTTCATCGGTAACTCCAGCGAGAACGCCATCCGCCTTCGCGAAGGCACCGGCGCAACGCTCATCAACGGCATCGTGACCGGCTTCTCCACCGGCCTCGTCTTCGGCGACAAAGCAACGTCTGATCTGCTGACAGGTCCGGCAAGCGCGGTCGACAGCGTCCAGACCGTGATTGCCTCGCACCTCTTCAACAACACGACTGAAGTTGCAGACGTCGTCGAAGAAGATGCCGCCGGGAACGACGTCACCACGGAAACGGCCGCAAACGTTGCCGCTGCACTGGACGATGTGACGACCGGCTCCGGCGACGTCGCTACGCCGTTCAGCTTCGTGCCTGGCCCGTCCACCGCAAACGTTACGCTTCGTAACGCTGCCGGTGAGCAGCTTCTTGAGCTCCTGACCGACCCCGATGGCCTTTTCCAGGCCGAATTTGGCCTCGCTGTCGGCGCTCAGGTCTCCACCAGCCAGATCGAAACGATTACCGACCAGGTGGAAACTCTGAACGACGACGCCGACTTGACCAACGACGTGACGGCCCCGACCTACAGCGATCCGCTCACGGTCACGCAAACGGCTGGCACGAACGTCTTTGACACAGCTTCGCTCAGCAACAGCAACCTCGAAAACCTCGAATACATCGGTGCGTTCTCGCCGACCGAGACCGTTTCTGAGAACTGGGCTGCCGACTGGACCAAGGCTGGCACGGTGTTCACCGCCGACTCGGCTCCAACCGCTGACAGCTGCCCGACGGGCACCACCACGGCTGGCCAGATCGGCGACGATCTCGTCTGCTCCGTCACAGGCAACATCACGTCTGACCTCACGCTCGAGCGCTTCGACAATGTCCTGTACCAGCTCGACGGTCAGGTCTTTGTTGGTACCGACGGCGGGCCGCTCGAAGCCAACGCTTCCGGCACGGTCCAGGCAACGCTCACAGTTGAAGCTGGCGTCACCGTCTTCGGTAACGGCCCGACCGACGGTCTGGTCATCACCCGCGGATCGCAACTCGTTGCGGACGGCACGGCAGAGCTGCCAGTGGTCTTCACCTCAGGTGAAGCCGTTCGCGGCACCGCAGACTACGCCTCGGATACGGCGCAGTGGCTCGGCATCTCAATCAACGGCAAGGCGGGCATCAACAAGTGTGATGTTGTCGCCGTGACGCCGCCAGATGCCCAGTGTCAGGACGACGGTGAAGCCTCTTCCGGCATCTTCGGTGGCGGCTTTGATGCCGACGACAGCGGCGTGCTGGACTATGTCCGCGTCGAATTCTCCGGCATCTTCTTCTCCGAGGAAGACCAGTCCAACGGCATTGCCTTCCAGGGCGTTGGCTCGGGCACTGACATCAACTTCATCCAGGTCCACAACAATGGCGATGATGGCATCGAATTCTTCGGTGGCACCGCTGACGCCAAGAACGTTGTGATCACGGGCGCTTCGGATGATGCTGTTGACTGGACCGATGGCTGGAAAGGCCGCATCCAGTACCTCATCGTTGAAGCCAAGTCGGGTGACGACTACGGTTTCGAAGGTGACAACCGCTCGACGTCGGCACCGGACACCCTGCCCCGCTCTACGCCGCGTGTAGCCAACTACACGATCCTCGGCTTCAACGATACGACGCCAGGTGCGCGCTTCCGCGAAGGCATGGGTGGCGACTTCGTGAACGGTATCATCGTGAACACCTCAAAGGGTCTGGACATTGATGATCGTTCTAACGAATTGCTCTTGGGCACCGGGACTGCTCCTGAGGCCGGTGGCGATCTCGCAATCGACGGTCTGTTCCTCGACACTGCTGAAAACATCGATGATGATGACAGCAACGTGGCCGCCGTTACGGCAGCTATCGGTGCACTGACCGAAGGCACGAGCACGATGACGGGCTTCTCCTTCTTCGGTAGCACAGCGCGCGGCGTTGAGCCGGGCATGACCGAAAGCATGGCAACGACGGGTGCCAACCCGACCACGCTGAACGAAGCCGGTGAGACCTTCTTCGAAAGCGCGGACTATCTCGGAGCTGTCGAGAACGGCACCGATGATTGGTACCTCGGTTGGACGGTTGCGTCCGACGGCAACGTGACGTCGGCAAACTAAGCCGCCTACACAGGCGAGGCCCTGGCGACCAACCGCCGGGGCCTCGTTTTCTATTTTCGATCTGGGCCAAGCCTAATCGCACCTATTGGGAAAGTTTTCGGGGAATTCCATGCACAATCGACTGTTCCACGGCGCCATGGCGCTGCTCGCCTCCACGGCTCTCACGCAGCCCTGGATCTCAAACGCCCAGGAAGCCGAAACCGCCGAGGAAACGGCGGCTGAAGACCTGACCCTCGGCCCGGTTGTGGTTCGCGGTGAGTTCATCCCGGACGAAAAACGCGAAACCTCTGAAGTCGCGAGTCTCGTCGATGCAGAGGACTTCGCAATCCGTGGCGACAGCGACGTCGCCGCCGCCCTCCGCCGCGTCACCGGCGTTTCTATCGCCGAAGGTAAATTCGTTTTCGTCCGCGGCCTCAACGAACGCTACACAAGCTCTATCCTCAACGGTTCGGTCATTCCCTCCCCGGCCCCGCTGAGAAAAGTCGCGCCACTCGATCTTTTTCCCACCTCAGTTCTTGAGTCGACCCTGGTCCAGAAGACCTGGTCACCAGAATTCTCCGCAGAGTTTGGCGGCGGTGTCGTCGATATTCGCACCAAAGCGGTCCCGCTGGAAAACTTCTTCGAGATTGGCGGCTCTCTCGGCATGAACTCGGAAGTCACGCTGCAGGACAATGCCCTGCTCTATGACGGAGGCGAGTCTGATTGGCTCGGCTACGACGATGGCGAGCGGGACCTGCCAGCCGGACTTGGCGCTGTATTCAATGCCGGCACGTACAATTCCCTGACCAACGCCGAGCGGAACTCGTTCTCTCGCGCACTCACCGAAGACTCCGGACTGCTGGTCGTGCAACAGGGCAAGGTCGGCCCGAATACCGGTGTCGACGCTTCGATCGGCCGCCGCTACGACATTAATAACGACCTCTCCATGGGCGTTCTTGGTGCCGTCTCCTACTCCAATGACTGGACGACACGAGAAGGCGTCCAAGGAATCGGCGAAGCCGCTGTCGACGGGCGCCAATTCTCCGGACCGGCGCTCGCACTCAGCCAATTCGACCGGCGCGCAACGACCAACACGGTCGGCGCAAATGGCCTTGCGTCTATCGGCTTTGACATCTTCGATAATCACGAGGTGAAGTTCCTCGCCTTCGGCACCCGGTCCACCGATAAGGAAGCAGAAGTCGCTAGCGGCTTCACGAACGATGACGACAATATTCGCCGCGAGAGCATCGAGTGGGTCGAGCGTCAGCTCTGGACCACGCAGGCTCAGGGTGAGCACGCCTTCCCCGACTTCTGGAACCTAAACCTCGATTGGCGCGGATCTTACTCGGAGGCCAATCGTGACGCGCCGTACCAGGTGAATCACGAATACGAACTTATCAACGAACAGTTCGTGCTGCGTCGTGGGTCGGGTGTTGAGTTCTCCGAAATTCAGGATGATACGACGGACTTCGGCGTCGATCTCATGCTGCCACTGACTTTCGGAGATGTGCTCGTCGACGTGAAGGGTGGCTACGCCTACGTGGAGAAAGACCGCGACTCGCTGAGCAACTTCCTCGTTGTGCCACAAGTGGACCAGACGGCCGTGGCTGGCCTGCGCGTCGACTCCGCTTATGCGACGCTCTTCGCCGACGGCACCGATGGCTTCCAGTCGATCCGATCGACCCAGTCACCATCATTCTACATTGCAACGCAGGAAGTTGATGCGTTCTATGCCGGTCTTGATGCGCAGCTGACGCCATTCCTGCGCGTTGCCTTCGGTGCGCGTTATGAGGACTTCATTCAGGCGATCGAAACCCGCACAGCTCCAAGCACGAACGGCATTATCACGCCGCCGCTGGAAGACGATCAGGTGCTCCCCGCCGCGACGCTGACCTGGAACTTTGCGGACAACCTGCAGCTGCGCCTCGGTTACTCAGAAACTGTGAACCGTCCTCAGTTCCGCGAGATTGGCCCAAGCCGCTTCACGAATACGGCAACCAACGAGCAGTTCTCCGGTAACCCGTTCCTGAAATCGACGGACATCACCAACTTTGATGCCCGTCTGGAATGGTATTTCGGCCGCGATGAGTTCATCACCATCGGTGCCTTCGCGAAGGAACTTACGCGTCCTATCGAAGCCTTTAACGTGGGCTCGGGCGAAAGCCGTCTGGTGACGTTCGTCAACATCGACAGTGCCGACATCCAAGGCATCGAACTTGAGTACCAGCAGACCATTCCGCTTCCGGATTGGATGACGTGGGATTTCCTTGAGAACAAGGATTTCACGATCAACACCAACTACACATTCTCAGACTCATCGATCGATGCTGAGGAACCTGTGGTGTTCCTGGGCCAGGCCGCAGCGAACCAGTTGGTCACGGAGATCAACAACGTCGCCCAGACCACACTGTTTACCCTTGACGATCTGCAAGATCGCGGTGCTGTCGATATTCGGACGGCCGACTTCGTCACCGATCGTCAGCTACAGGGTCAGTCAGAGCACCTGTTCAACTTCCAGATCGGCTATAAAGACTTTGTCGCGAATTCGGACCTGAACCTGCTGTTCAACTTCCAGTCCGAGCGGATCCGGTCTGTGGAGTCGCTGAACGACTTGACCCCGGCCGTTATCGAGGAACCGCCAATCACGCTGGACCTGGTCTACAAACGCGACTTTGAAGTTGCCGGTGGCCAGTACCAGTTTGGCTTCAAGCTCAACAACATCCTCGACGAAGAGTACAAGGCATTCCAGGAATCGGGTGGCACCGAAGTCCTCGTGGACACCTACTCTCTTGGCCGCGCTGCGAGCGTTTCGCTCAAGCGGACCTTTTGATCTCGCAGCCTGATCGACACTCTGAGCCGGCGGTGCCCCCTGCATCGCCGGCTTCTGTCTATCTCTACATCTTCCGTAGACTGGTGCGTTTGACAGGCTGGCGCTATGAGGAATCCTTGGGACGGGCTAAGACGGTTGAGATCCACGATAGGTATCGCGCCAAGCCTCGGACGATAGTGCCATGACATCCGCACCTTTTTGGGCCCGATTAGATGGCCAGTTCGCCGCAAGCATAGGTTCCCAACTCATTGCAATCGCGGGCATTATTTTTCTTGCGCTCGCCAGCGCACGGATCGTTTGGCTGGTCGCCGCTGGAGCGGAACACCAAGTCTCTCCTCCCCGCGCGTCTGCGGTTTCTGGCGGCCCGAGCGTTCTCGCGGACTATTCAGTGTTGGAGCGCATCACCCCATTTTATCGGGCAGGTAGCCAGCCTGTTCAGGCAACCGCCATCGAAATCGCGCCCAGCGAGGCGGAAGAAGCGCCTGAGACTGACCTCGACATGACCCTCCATGGCGTAATCGCGAGCGGCGTCGATGCCGGGCGGGCTGTTATCTCTGTCAGCAGCGGCGAGCAGATCCGCTATGCAATTGGCGACGATATAGAAGACGCATCTGGTGTCTCTATTCACAGGATTTTTGCCGATGGCGTCCTGATCAATCGTAGCGGCGAGATTGAGCGACTGCCTTTCCGGGGAGACGGAGCTCTATCGGCGATTTCGCTCGTTGGCGATGCAGAACCCGACCTCAGGGGCACACAAGCTGCGGCGTCGCCCCCAACCGAAGCCTCACTTGCATCGACGTCACCGCCTGCCCCAACCAGACCATCTCCCACAAAAGCGTCAGCCCAGCTCACCCGCACCGAGGTGTTCGATCTCGCTGCGGGTATTTGGTTTGATCCAAACACAGGACAAGCCGGCCCCGGCTTTGCGGTGTTTCCCACGCGCAATGCTGCACTCTTCCAAAAAGCAGGGCTCAGGCCGGGTGATATTGTGCGTGAGGCCGGCGGCGTCTTACTGACAAGTGAAGCCGATTTTGCGCAGCTTCTGGCCGATCTGGAGAATCAATCGTCTCTGGACCTGCTGTTGATAAGAAACGAAGCCGAAAGGCTTCTAACCATTAGACTTTCCGACTAAAGCTAATTGCAACTCTGTCGCGTTTTTCGAGGGCCTGCCATGACCAGCACATTCAAACCTAAGCTGTCCGGCCGCGTTGCCTTCGCATTGGCTGGCGGGATGATGCTGCCATTCACGGTTGCTGCTCAGTCTCTCGGACCGAGCGATGCGGTTATTGCCCAGGCAAGTCTCGATAATCGCCACATTATGAATCTCCAAGACGTGGAGATTTCCGTCCTGATTGACGACGTCTCAAGCATTACCGGTTACACCTTCATCGTGCATCCGAGCGTGCGAGGACAAGTCTCGGTGTCCTCCCAAGCGGCGCTGACCACGCGCGAAGTCTTCGACGTTTTCCTGAGCACGCTGCGCGTGAACGGTTTTGCGGCTGTCCCGGCTGCAGGCGGGGCCTACAAGATCGTTCCGGAGAATACGGCGCGCGCTGACGCGGGTCTTGCAAGCCGAGCCGTCGCTGGTGACCAGTTCGAAACGGCCGTTCTGACCCTTGAAAACTTCGACGTGGTTGAAGCCGCGCGGATTATCAAGCCGATCATCGATCCTCAGGGCCAGGTG
>JBCBWQ010000101.1:0-9432 GCA_039817025.1 Pseudomonadota bacterium
CATGTACCATTCCACGAGACGCCGGACCTGCGCGTGAACAAGGCGGGCTGAGCTGAACCCTTTAAGGAGCCGGCTCCATGACCAATTTCATTGATCGCCGCCTGAATCCAAAAGACAAAAGCCTCGGCAATCGCAGGCGCTTTCTCAAACGCGTGCGCGGGCACGTCAAAGACGCCGTCAATCAGTCGGTGCGTGACCGCAGTATTAAGGACGTCGATCGCGGCGAGCGCGTGGGCGTCCCTGCAGATGGCGTCCGCGAACCGCGCTTTCGCTACGATCCGACAAAGGGTTCGTCGCGGCGCGTCTTTCCCGGAAACAAGGACTACCGACCCGGAGACAGAATCCGCAAGCCACCCCAAGGCGGTGCGGGTGGACGCGGAAGGAAAGGCGCGGACGAAGGCGGCGGCGAAGACGAATTTATGTTTGTCCTTAGCCGAGAGGAATTCCTCGATATCTTCTTCGAGGACCTGGAACTCCCCAATCTCGTCAAACAAACGCTAAAGGAAATTGACGCCTTCAAGCCAAGGCGGGCCGGGTTCACCCTGGCAGGCAACCCCGCCAACCTCAGCGTCGAGAATACGATGCGGAACGCACTTGGCCGCCGGATTGCCCTGAAACGACCAAAAGACGACGAGCTTCGCGAACTGCAGAGCGAGTTGTTCGATCTAGAGGCCGTATCGTCTCCAACGGCGAAACAAAGACTCAGGCGGTCGGAGATAGAAGCAGAGCTCGAGAAAGCCGCACGCCGCCGGACGGCCATCCCATGGATTGACCCTTTGGACGTGCGCTACCGCGCCTTCGCGCCCGAACCGCAACCGAACGCAAACGCAGTCATGTTCTGCCTCATGGACGTATCCGCATCTATGGGCGAGCGGGAGAAAGACCTAGCCAAGCGCTTCTTCGTACTGCTGCACTTGTTTCTCCAGCGACGGTATGACCGCATCGATGTGGTTTTCGTCCGCCATACCCATCTGGCTGGCGAAGTGGATGAGGAAACGTTCTTCTATGCCCGCGAAACCGGCGGCACGGTCGTATCCACCGCTCTCGTTGAAATGGAGCGCATCATTCGGTCGCGCTATCCGGCTTCTGAGTGGAACATTTATGGGGCGCAGGCTTCAGACGGCGAGAACATCCCCAATGACAGTCAGAAGTGCCGGGACATCATGTCGACGCAGCTCATGAAGCTGTGCCAGTACTTTGCCTATATCGAAATTCTAGACGAAGCCGAGGCAGTCTTCCTTTCCAGTGAAGCGTCGGGAGAAGAACTGTGGCAGGCCTATAGGCAAGTGTCTGCGGAATGGCCCAGCTTTGCCATGAAACGCATTGCGAGCCCCACCGACATCTATCCCGTTTTTAGAGAATTGTTCTCGCGCGAACTCAGGGAGATCGTTAGTGGCTAAACGCAAACGAAAAACGCCGCTGTTCACCGGTGCCGACTGGACGTTTGAGACCATGCGGCGAACCTATGATGCGATTGAACGGCTCGCCTTGCGTGAGCTGAAACTCGACCTCTACCCCAACCAGATCGAGATCATCTCATCAGAACAAATGCTGGATGCGTACAGCTCGACGGGTATGCCGTTGATGTATCGGCACTGGTCCTTTGGAAAATCGTTCCTTCAGGAAGAGCGCGCCTACCGCAAAGGCTTTCGGGGCCTCGCCTATGAAATCGTGATCAACTCCAATCCCTGCATCTCCTACAATATGGAAGAAAACACGATGGCGACGCAGACGCTCGTCATGGCGCATGCAGCGTTTGGCCATAATCACTTCTTCAAGACCAATCACCTCTTCCGACAATGGACGGATGCAGACGGTATTCTGGACTACCTCGAATATGCGCGCAGCTTCATCGCTGAATGCGAAGAGCGTTACGGTAAGCAGGAGGTAGAAGTCGTTCTGGATGCGGCGCACGCGCTGATGCCGAATGGCGTTTTCCGTTATGCCCGTCGCAGTGAGCCGTCCCTTGGAGAAGAGCGGGAACGCCACCGTGAACGCCTCGCGCAGGAAGAAGCCGAGGTGAACTATCTCTGGCAGGGCCTGCCCAAATCGCGCCGGTCAAAGAATGCAAAGGATGAATGGCGCAGGCGGAAAGACACGCTCAGGCTTCCGGAAGAAAACCTTCTCTACTTTCTCGAACAATACAGCCCGATCCTCGACAACTGGCAGCGCGAATTGCTTCGAATCGTGCGCCGCATCGCACAGTATTTTTATCCCCAGCGGCAAACCAAGGTCATGAACGAAGGGTGCGCGACCTTCGTCCACTACCATTTGTGCCATGCGCTGCACCGTGACGGCTATATAAACGATGGCGCAATGCTGGAAATTCTCCACCAGCATTCAAACGTCGTCTTTCAGCCGACCTTCGATGATCCACGCTATTCAGGCATCAATCCCTATGCCCTTGGCTTTGCGATCCTGATGGACATCAAACGCATGTGCCTTGAGCCGACTGAGGAGGACCAGACCTGGTTCCCCCATATAGCGGGGACGAAAGACTGGCTCTCCCTCATCAAGTCGATTTGGGTGGACTACCGAGACGAGAGCTTCATCCAGCAATTCCTGGGTCCGCGCGTCATGCGCGACTTCAGGATGTTCGCGATCGCCGACAAGGAAGACGCGCGGCACTATCGCGTTTCAGACATCCACAATGCGGCTGGCTACGAAGCCGTTCGTGAAATGCTGGCTCGGAACCATGATATCTCCGTTGCCGAGCCCGACATTCAAATTGTTGATGTCGACCTGCTGGGCGACCGGACATTGGTTCTTGAAGCCGTCAGTCGCGATGGCGCAAGGCTGCACGACGCCGATGCGGAGCGCGTGGTTCAGCACTTGAAAACGCTTTGGGGCTATGATGTTGAGCTCGATCAGATCGATCTGGACCGGGCCGCTTAGTCCTCAAGGTAAGCCGTCACCCGGCGAGTCGCATTCTCCCGAATGGCTCCGTAGAACAACGCGTAGTCGAGGACGTGGAAATTGTCTGGACCAAGGTTCATCTGAACGTCGGCGAACATGTCGTTCTGGAACGAACCGACAAGAAGCCGGTCCGTACACTGAGCGCCCGTCACGCCTGGTTCATAACGCACCTCTTCGGTCAGCGATAACGAGCCGGGATTAATAGACGCCGCAGCAGGCGCTCCATCGGTGGTCCAACTGAGTGGATTGACGCAAGCAGCGTCTGCCATGTCACCCCAGAGCCGCGCTTTGGGGCCGAGTGAATTCCACGTGGCGTAACAGCCGGTCTCATCCGGCGCGCTGCACAATGGAATGTCGGGGGCAGACGCCGTCATATCTTCTGCAATAACCGGCCAGCCAACTGGATAAGCAGCAACGAGCCGGTCCACTAGAGGCGTTGACGAAATTCGTTCCTTCAGCAGGCGCGCAACATGCTCACCGCCCTGACTATGGCCAGCAACAACAAACGGTGCATCGCCGATACGCTCAAGAAACACATCGAACGCCCGCGCGACGTCCTGGTAGGCAAAATCACGCGCAGCTTCGCCGGACCCTGTTTCGTCAATGAAAGACCAGAATGTCGCCTGCCTGTAGCGCGGCGCAAACACAGCGCAGCAATCATTGAAACTGCTGGCCTGCCCGCGAAGGACGAAATTCTCCATATAGGCTGCGGCCTCCGGTGCATCGATCGGTGCAACCCAACTGTCTTTCGAAATGTACGTCGTCGGGTGAACGAAGAAGACCGCTGCAGGAGCAGCGAGTTGGTCTTCACTTAGCCCTTGCGGCGTGAAATCGGCATTGTCGTCGATTTCCGGCAGCGCAGCCCACGCACTGATCTGCGAGTAGTCCGGTGTGGGCGGGACGTCCGTCGCGTCAAATGCCCCAGACGGCTTCAACTGGCTGGCCATCGCCGCTCTTCCAATCTGGTCCTTGAAGAGGAATGCCGTGCCGAGAAGCACAGCCACAACAACACCCAGTCCGATCAGCCATTTGAGCATGAAGACGTCCCTCTTCGATTTACCCTCAGGCTGACGAGGCTGGCTGCAAAAGCAACCCATTTTTGCGAGCATAGGCTTCAAAGTCCGGTGGAACCGGCGTTTCGAGGTCGAGCATGCCGCCATCAGGATGCGGGAGCTTGAGCCTCTGGGCGTGTAGCATCACCCGTGGCGCCGTCATGCGGCCCGATCCATAAATTGGATCCCCAAGAATAGGACACCCGAGAGCCTCGAGATGAACGCGGATCTGGTGCATCCGCCCCGTTTTCGGCTTCAGTTCCATCAATCCAAATGCGTCACTGCGGTGGAGAAGGCGCCAGTGCGTTTGCGCGGACTTGGCCCCCTTGATGTCTGATCGTGCAGCGACGATCCTGTCGCGCCCGTCCACGCTTACCCTTGCGAGCGGAGCATCGATCGATCCTGCGTCCCCTTCAGGAAGGGTCCCGCTCACCAAAGCGAGATAGGTCTTTTCCGCCGTGCGACTCGCAAACCCTTCAGAAAGCGCCGCCGCGGCGGGTTGGGTTTTTGCCGCCACGATGACTCCCGATGTGCCCACATCTAGTCGATGGACCAATTTCGGCCGCTTACCGTTCGAGCGCGCAAAGGCCCAGAGCATATGGTCCAGGTTTCGCCCCCTGTTTCCGCGCGTTTGGACCGGCAAGCCAGCCGGTTTTGCGAAGCCAAGCACCGCTGAATCATCATGGATGACGAGGCCTTGCACGTAGGAGCGATCAGCGTCGGAGACATCGGGGATGGGGCGATTCCGGGTCACAATTGTCCGCGCGCCTTGCGTAGGGCGGCCCAACGCTTCAGGCGTTCAGCGATTGGCCCTTCCCGGCCTTCCCCCGTGGGGTCGTAGAACCGTTCGCGCGGCATCTCATCCGGGAAATAGTTCTGCCCTGAAAAACCGTCAGGGGCGTCATGGTCATAGGCGTATCCCGCGCCGTAACCCTCGTCTTTCATCAGGCGCGTGGGCGCGTTCAAAATGTGTTTTGGCGGCGCAAGCGAGCCTGTTTCCTTCGCAGCGCGGCGGGCAGCTTTGTAAGCCACATAGGCGGCGTTTGATTTCGGCGCTGTCGCAACATGAATGACGGCCTGCGCCAAAGCCAGCTCCCCTTCAGGGCTGCCGAGGCGCTCATAGGCCCGCGCGGCTTCAGAGGTCACCATCAGCGCCGTCGGATCTGCAAGGCCAATATCCTCGGACGCCATGCGCACAAGACGCCGCGCCAGAAATAGCGGATCTTCACCACCCTCCAGCATACGAGCAAACCAATAGAGTGCGGCATCCGGGTCTGAGCCCCTGACCGACTTGTGCAGCGCTGAGATCAGATTGTAGTGGCTGTCGCGATCCTTGTCATAGGCCGCGGCGCGGCGCTGAAGCGCCTCTGAAAGCGCATCCACCCCCAGCGTCTCGCCATCCCGGGCAAGCGCGAACACCTGCTCAGCCAGATTCAGAAGGTAGCGCCCGTCACCATCCGCCATTCCGATCAAGCCTGCACGGGCGTCAGGCTCAAGGGGCAGGACGCGTTCTTCCAATGCCTCTGCGCGCGTCAGCAAGAGTGCTAACGGTTCGTCATCCAGGCGTCGCAGCGTCAGCACGGCACACCGGGACAGCAACGCAGCATTGATCTCGAAACTCGGATTCTCCGTCGTCGCGCCAACCAGCGTCACGACGCCTGCTTCAACAAAGGGCAGGAAACTGTCCTGCTGGGCCCTGTTGAAGCGGTGGATCTCATCGACGAAGAGGAGTGTTCCCTGCCCGGTGGCCCGCCGGGCTTCAGCCCTGTCAAACGCGGCGCGCAGGTCCTTCACCCCTGAGAAAACAGCGCTCAGGGCTTCAAACTCGAGATCACTCTCATCGGCGAGTAGACGAGCGATCGTCGTTTTCCCAACGCCTGGCGGACCCCACAGAATAACCGATGTCAAACGCTTTGCAGCGAGCATGCGCCCAAGGGCACCGCCGGCGCCGAGCAGATGGTCTTGTCCAACAACGTCACTGAGATGCCTCGGCCGCATCCTGTCGGCCAGAGGCGCGGGCGCATCTGCCTCTAGCCCGGATGCTGAGAAAAGATCGGTCATAGGTCTTATTAATTCGGCGGAGACGCGCCGTTAAGTGGATTGATCCGCCGAAGACATTGGCAGGCATAGCCGCACGCGCTTAAAGCAGTCGGATGGAGCAAAGGCCTGCCCTCTTTCTCGACCGCGACGGGGTCATCAATGTCGACAAGGGCTATGTCAGCCGCATTGAAGACTTTGAGTGGATCGACGGTGCCCGCGAAACCATCCGCGCATTCAACACGCGGAATTGGTTTGTCTTTGTTGTGACCAACCAGTCGGGCATCGCCAGAGGATATTACACCGAAGACGACATGCACGCCCTACACGCCCACATGCTCAGTGGCATCGCGGACGCCGGTGGAACGATCGACAAGATCTACTATAGCCCGTTCCATGAGCTGGGAGAGATCAGCGCGTACCGGAAAGACAGCTTCGACCGCAAACCAAAGCCTGGAATGCTACTGCAGGCCATGGCCGAGTTCCCTGTAAAGCGAGAGGCAAGCTTTCTTATCGGTGATAAGGAAACAGACCTTCAGGCTGCGCGCGCGGCCGGGGTCGGCGCTTTCATGTTTAGCGGCGGGAATCTGAAAACCTTCGCCGATTGGGCGCTCGCAAGCTTTGAGGACGGCACACGATGAAAACACTCGGCATTATCGGTGGGGTTAGCCCCGCCTCAACCGCTATCTACTATCGCGCCATTAATGATGCTGTGAATGCCCGCGTCGGCGGTCACAATAGTGCGCGAATCATCCTGAATTCACTTAATTTTGCCGATGTGCAGGCGCTGCAAGCCGCAGAGGACTGGGATGCGGCGGATGCGTTCATGGCAGACGCTGCGACCGTATTGAATCGGGCCGGCGTGGATGTCGCGTTGCTGGCCTGCAATACCATGCATCGTTGCGCTGACGCCATTGAATCAGCGCTCAATGCGCCGTTCCTGCACATCTCCGATGCAACCCGAGCGGCTTTAGACAGCGATCAACGCGCTCGTCCGGCGCTCCTTGGGACAATGACGACCATGACCGAGCGCTTCATTGCCGATCGGCTCGGGGACGGCGTTGTGTTTCCAGATGCTGAGCAGAGAGACATTGTGGATCGGATCATTTTCGAGGAACTGTGCAGCAACGTTGTCCGCGATGACAGCCGCTTTGCCTATCTCGGCGTTATTGAAGAGATGAAGGCGCGCGGCGCGGACAGCGTCATATTCGGGTGCACCGAAATTGGAATGCTTGTTCCCGTCGAACAAAGCCCACTTCCGGTCTACGACACAGCACACCTTCACGTCGCTGCAGCCGTGGATGCCGTGCTCGCTGACTAGGCGTTCTCGACGTCGTGAGCGAGTGCGGCGCTGAGGAACACATCTATATCTCCATCCAGCACAGCGCCCGTATTCGATGTCTCGACCTCCGTGCGCAGGTCTTTGACCATCTGGTATGGCTGCAGGACGTAGGATCGGATCTGGTGACCGAAGCCAATGTCGGATTTGGCATCGTGCTGGGTCTGGGTCGCATCTTTGCGTCTCTGCAGCTCCAGTTCATAAAGCTTCGAGCGCAACATGTCCCACGCATTGGCGCGGTTTTGGTGCTGAGACCGTCCCGTCTGACACGCCACGACGATACCGGTCGGCTCATGGGTCAGGCGCACGGCGGAGTCAGTTTTGTTGATGTGCTGTCCACCGGCCCCAGATGCGCGGTAGGTGTCCGTGCGCACATCGGAGGGGTTGATTTCAATCTCGATCGTATCATCGATCACGGGTGAGATACTTACCGACGCAAAGGACGTGTGCCGGCGGGCAGAACTGTCGAACGGCGAAATCCGCACGAGGCGGTGCACACCCTGCTCGGATTTGAGCCAGCCATAGGCGCGCTCACCCTTCACCATCAACGTCGCGGATTTGATCCCTGCTTCTTCGCCCTCGCGCTCATCCAGTTCCTCGACCTTCATGCCGCGTTGCTCGGCCCAGCGCACGTACATCCGCCGCAACATGGATGCCCAATCCTGGCTTTCGGTGCCTCCCTCTCCGGCATTGATCTGCAAGTAGGCATCATTGCCATCGGCCTCACCCGAGAGCAGCGCCTCCAGCTCCGCCGATTGGGCACGCGACAGCGCTTTTTCGAGGCTCGCACCAACATCCGCCAGCATGGCTTCGTCGCCCTCAGCCAGTTCGATCAGTTCCAATCCATCGTCGACCTCAGCGGTGAGAGCTTCCACAGCGGCAATGCCGTCAGCCAGTCGTTGGCGCTCCCGCATAAGTTTCTGGGCCTCTTGGGCGTCATCCCAGAAGTCAGGGCGCTCTGAAAGAGCGGTCAGTTCATCGAGGCGTTTTGTGGCGACGTCCCAGTCAAAGACGCCTCCTCAGCAGTTCGGTCGACTGCTTGATTTGATCTGCAATAGCGATCAGGTCCGCGGACATGCCGTCTCTCCCAGAAAGCGTTGGAGCGTGGAAATGGCGCTGTTCTTCAGCGCCGTCAACAGCGGCAAAGGTCAGTAGATCCCATCGTCGAGGTCAGTGGGGGCTTCTGGCACGCGCGGCTCAACGGGGAGCGCAACCGCTTCGGGGTCCAGACCGAGTTCACCTGCGTCGCCTTCGCCGGCATTCGCATCTGGCGGCGATTGCGGCTCAGGCTGAGACCGGCCGAAAAACCCGGAGTCTCCGGACTGGAACAAGCCAAGGCCGTTTTCATCATCGTCGAAGTCCACGCCGGGCTCCGTACCGGGCCGGAAAGCTTCAGTGATGACGACATCTGTACCAGGCCCCGGCAACTCTCCTGTACGCGCATCAATGCGAACGAGCCGCACGCCTGAGGGGATTCGAAATGGCAGCGCAGGCTCATCGGCAAGCGCCTTCTCCATGAACTCGGTGAAGATCGGCGCAGCGACGGAGCCGCCAGCCTCACCCTCTCCGAGCGTCTTCGGACTATCGAACCCGACCCAGATACCGACGACAAGATCCGGCGAAAACCCATAGAATGTTGCGTCGAAATAGTCGTTTGTGGTTCCGGTCTTCCCGGCCAACGGCTTGCCGACACGCTTTGCTCGCGCGCCTGTGCCGCGTTCGACAACGCCCTCAAGCATGTTGACCACCTGGTACGCTACAATCGGATCGAGAACCTGCTCGCGCGTATCTTCCAGCTCCGGTGGTGGACCGCCGTTCCAAGGCTCCTGACACGCTTCGCACGGACGCGTATCGTGCTGATAGAGCGTTCTCCCATGGCGGTCCTGTATGCGATCCAGCAAGGTCGGCGTCACTTCCCGTCCACCATTCACCAGCGCGGCGTAAGCCTTGGACATATTCCAGAGCGAGGTCTCGCCCGCTCCCAATGACATGGCAAGGAACGGATCCAGAGTCTCGTAAATGCCAACGCGCTCGGCGAGTTCAGACACGGCGTCCATGCCGATGTCCTGCGCCATGCGGACGGTCATG
>JBCBWQ010000102.1:0-9055 GCA_039817025.1 Pseudomonadota bacterium
CCATCAGGATTTCATGCATGGCACCGGACACATGGATGTGCTCGCAATCGGGCAACCAGCCCGCAATCCGGCCATGGGACGCATTGTCGACGAGTTTTTCTTCCTCGGCGGTCGCAACGAGGATCGGAATGTTCACAGCCTTGAGCTGCGAGGCCTTTGCGAAAGCATCGAAGATCGCCAATGACGCCCCGAGCCAACCCCAGGTAATTGGCCCGAGCGCGAGCCCCGGCGCAGCGTCGGTCAGGTCCCGCTGCATTTGCCAGCGTCGTTCATCATGGGTGACGATATTGTCTTTGAACCGTTCGGGCGGCCCTGGCTGCTGGGCGTAGTCGCCGGAACGACCCATTACACGCATCGCCCAAACGAGATAACGGATGCCAAAGACCCCGGTTTTAAGGCCCCACATGGGGGCACAAAACGCAGCCGCGTTTACCTTGACCAGGCCCTGCGCAATTGCAGCAAGCGCGATTGCCCCGCCCATGGAATGCGCGAGCGAGACGTAAGGCCTTGGTAGCCGGTCCTGCAACGTCTCCAGCCCGTTAGCGAGCGCACCCATATACGTCTCAAATCGGTCGATGTGGCCTTTATTGCCATCCTCGAGCAGCCGGTCAGACAAGCCCTGACCGGGCCAGTCGAGAATGACCGCAGCGAAGCCGCGATCCTGTAAGTCGCGCGCAACTTCGAAATATTTTTCGATGAACTCGGTTCGCCCCGGGCAAACAATGACGGTGCCCCGTGCCGTGACGGCCGTAGCGGGAACCAGACACGCCCGCAGGGCGCGCCCCTCGCTCCCCTTGAACCAGACGATCTCCGCACCGTCCGGTGCAGGATTGCCTGGCACATCCACGAAAGCACTTCTGGTCAAATCGTCAGGCATGGTGCGTTACAAAACCAACGCCGCGCCCAGGCGGCAAGCCCAGGCGCGGCGCAAAGTACAGTGACAGCGATAGCGCTTACTGGAACTTGGACATCAGGCCCTGAAGCTGCATGGCGACGGACATATCACCAAGCACTTTCAGCTTGCCTTGCATGAACGCCATTGTGGGGTCCATTTCGCCAGCCGAGAGCTTTTTGAAATCTTCCCAGTCAACCTTGATCGTTGCGTCAGCTTCAGCATCAGAGTTGTCGACATTGCCCGCTGCGCCGTCGATGAACAGCTTACCGACATCGCCGAAGTCAAATTTCACTTTCTTCGTGAAGTCTCCGCCAGCCGTCACGGCGCTTGATGCCTTTTGGGTGAGTTCAGCCAGATCCATCTTAGCCTCCTGGGATTGGTCTGCCCACAGTTAAAGCAGCCATCGACTTGGTCAGGCAAGGAAAAAGGTGCGCCGCTGCATTTTGCCGCCAGACACTTTGTTTTGTTCGCTGCTCGAAAGGGTTTCCACGTTGGCCGACGACGCGATGGCATGGCTTGACCTGTCTGTGCGGTCGGCGTCCAACTGGCTGACATGAGTTGGGAAAAATCGATTGAAGACCTTCGCCGGCGCGAACGGCTTGCTGAGGAAATGGGCGGTGACGAACCCGTTGAACGACAGCGTTCGCGCGGAAAGCTGACCGTCAGAGAGCGCGTAGCGTTCATGGCCGATCCCGGCAGCTTCCACGAAATTGGCAAGATTGCTGGCAGCGCAACCTATGACGCAAATGACGACCTGACCGGCTTTCGTGCATCAAACTCCGTTGTCGGACGATGCACGATTGAAGGTCGGCCTTCGATGATCCTTGCTGACGACTTCACGGTGCGCGGCGGTGCGGCCGATGCTTCGATCTGGAAGAAAATGGTCCTCGCCATACAGATGGCTCAGGATTATGCGATGCCCCTCGTCCAGATGATCGACGGAACGGGCGGGGGCGGCAGCGTGAAGATGCTGGAGAAGGACCCGCGCACCTACATTCCCGAAACGCCGGGATGGGACGACATTGTTGCCGGTATGGGCCGGGTGCCATTTGTTTCACTTGCCCTTGGCCCCTGTGCCGGCATGGGCGCCGGCCGCGTCGGGGCCAGCCACTACTCGGTCATGGTCAAGGCGTTGTCTCAGGTCTTCGTCGCCGGTCCTCCGGTCTCGCGCGCCCTCGGCGAGGATGTCACGAAGGAAGAGTTGGGCGGCTGGGAAATCCAGGCCCGCAACGGCACTGTAGACGACGCCGTCGACAGCGAAGCTGAGGCATTCGAAGCCGCTCGCCGGTTCCTCTCCTATTTGCCACCAAGCGTAGACGCCCTGCCCGCACGGACCGGTCCAACCGATGATCCCGGGAGGAAGGATGACGGGCTTATCTCTGTTGTCCCAACCGATGGTACGACGCCGTATAAGCCCCGGAAGATTATCGACGCCTGTGTCGACACGGGCTCCTTTTTCGAAACCGGCCGGCTATGGGGCCGGGGTATTGTCACAGGGTTCGCGCGGCTCGATGGTTACCCCGTCGGCATTCTAGCGGGCGACCCATTCTTCCTTGATGGGGCCTGGACCGCCGACGTCTGCGAAAAGGTCATCCGCCATATGGACCTGTGCTCGCAGTTCCATCTCCCGGTTGTGCATTTCGTCGACTGCCCCGGCTTTGCTGTGGGCGTGAAACACGAAACCGCTGGCGTCACCCGAAAGGGCGTTCGAGCCATGGCTGCTGTTTACCAGGCGACGGTTCCGGTCTGCGCCGTTGTCATCCGAAAGGCCTATGGGCTTGCCGGCTCGGCAATGTTCAACCCCACGCGTGCGAAGTGGCGCTACTGCTGGCCGTCTGGCGACTGGGGGTCTTTGCCCATGGCCGGCGGCATTGAAGCCGCCTTCCGCAAGGAACTCGCCGAAAGCGACGATCCAGAAGCCCTTCTCGCGCAGCTCAACAAGAAATTCGAAGCCATGCGGTCGCCCTTCCGAACCGCGGAGTCCTTTTATGCGGAAGAAATCATCGATCCGCGCGACACCCGTCCGCTGATCGTGGACTTCGCCCATCATGCCTATCGAATCTTGAAAACCGGACCGGTAGTGTTTGGACCACGCCCCTGAAGCGCCCTACCCCATACCTGCCCGCAATGCTCCACCGATCACAATCGTGTAGAGCAGCACGGCACCGAGGATGAAAAAGATCTGGTAGTTCGATGAGAAGGTCGACCGCGCCAGCGTCTTGGCCTGCTCGATCAGGTCCGGCCAGGTGTAGGAGACAAAATCACCTTGGGTCATGATCGAAACGAGCCGGCCGTGATCGTCAACGATGGGCAGCCTGCGGAATCGGTCATTTGACATCATCCGGAGCCAGTCGACGAGTTCATCATCCTCGCGGGCCATGCGCACATCAGCTGTCATAATGTCCGCAATGGAGGCGGTATCCGGATCAACACCAGCGCTGACCACGCGGCGCAGGATGTCACGCTCTGTCACCATGCCGATAACCTTGTTGTCCCCGTCAACAACAACCACAGAGCCGTAATTCTGTGCTGCCATCTTCTTCACAACGTCGCGAACATTGTCGGATTTGGCGCAGGTCAGCGGCTTCGGTTTGGATTTGAATTCGGGGCGGTCCATGATCTTCATGAAGGATCTCCGGCACTGGTGTTTCGTTACGGAAACTGTAGTCCGCAGGGCCTTGGCGACCACCTTCCGTCCGGTTTCTCTGGATTACCGCTGCAGACCATGAAATAGTGACACGAGCGTCACGTTTGGGAGGACTGCGCCATGACCGAAGCACACCATGTAGACGTTCTCATCGTAGGGGCCGGCATCTCGGGCATCGGGCAAGCGTTTCACGTACAGGACAAATGCCCCGGCAAGACTTACGCGATCCTCGAAGGCCGCGCGGATATCGGCGGCACGTGGGATCTGTTCCGTTATCCCGGGATCCGCTCGGACAGCGACATGCACACGCTCGGGTTCAACTTCAAACCCTGGACGGCGGCAAAGTCGATTGCAGATGGCCCGTCCATCATGGCCTATCTCAACGAAACTGTGGATGAGTTCGGCATCCGCGAGCATATTCGATTCAATAGCCTGGTCATCTCTGCGTCATGGTCGAGCGACGAGGCGCGTTGGACTGTCACCTACACAGACAAGACGACTGGCGAGACCCATACCGCAACGGCCAATTTCCTTTCGATGTGCGCTGGCTACTACTCCTACAAGGGCGGCTACCGACCAGACTTTCCGAATGAAACAGCGTTCAAGGGCCGGATCATTCACCCGCAGCACTGGCCAGAAGACCTCGACTATGCCGGCAAGAAAGTCGTCGTGATTGGATCGGGGGCAACGGCCATGACGCTGGTTCCGTCCATGGCGGACGAGGCTGGGCATGTGACGATGCTCCAGAGGTCACCGACCTATGTCGTTGCCCGGCCGGATCGGGATGCAGTTGCCAACACGCTGCGCAAGATCCTCCCCGACTCCCTCGCCTATTCGATCACGCGCTGGAAGAATGTTGTGATGCAGGGTTTTTTCTACAACCGCACACGGACAAAGCCCGAGAAAGTAAAAACGTCCCTGCTCCAGATGGCAGAAAAGGAGCTTGGAGACGCCGATATCGTCGCGAAGCACTTCACGCCAGAGTATAATCCGTGGGACCAGAGGCTCTGCCTTGTTCCGAATGGCGACCTGTTTGAATCCATCAAGTCAGGCAAGGCGAGCGTCGTCACTGACCATATCGAACACTTCGATGAGACCGGCATCCAACTCAAGTCCGGCGAGCGCATAGATGCCGATATCATCGTAACCGCAACGGGTCTCAACTTGGTTATTCTGGGAGAGGTCGATTTTGCCGTTGATGGCCAGCCAGTGAATTTCGCTGACACGTGGAGCTATAAAGGCATGGGCTACTCCGACGTGCCCAATCTCGTCTCCACATTCGGCTACATTAATGCGTCGTGGACGCTTCGCGCAGACCTGACCGCCGAATATGTCTGCCGGTTGATCAACCAAATGGATGAAACAGGCACCCGCCAATGCACACCGCGCCTTCGGGACTCTGACCAGTCGATGCCGGCGCGACCATGGATCGATGATTTTTCAGCCGGCTACATGCAGCGCGTCATGCATCTCTTCCCCAAACAGGGTGACCGAGAACCGTGGATCAACCCGCAAAACTACCAGAAGGATAAAAAGATGTTCCGCGACGGGCCCGTCGACGACGGAGCCATGGTCTTCAGCAACCCGGCCAGCCAAACCGCTGCAAACGACGATTCCGAACCCGTCGTCACGGCAGCGGAGTGACAATTCCCAGCGCGTTGACGCGATATAAAGGCTAAGCGGTCACACTCTCCCCTGAATGAAACACTTCAGTGGAACCGCCGTGCCTGCACTCGATCCCAGCGCCTCCCAATCGCTTCGCTCCGTCTCCGCCAAACTCGGCCGTGATCCAGCTCTGGTTCAGGGCGGCGGGGGCAATACGTCCATCAAGTTGAACGGCGTCTTGACCGTAAAAGCGTCCGGTCACTGGCTGGCTGACGCCGAACAAAGGGATGTATTCACACGGCTGGACCTGCACAAAGCGCGCTCCATCGCCCGCGCGGGCGGCGAAGACTTCTCAAGTGCGCTGCTGGATGAAGACGGACAAAAACCGTCCATTGAAACAGCGATGCACGCCCTCATGCCGCAGGCTGCCGTCGTCCATGCCCATCCTGTGGCTCTTGTCGCGGCCACACTGCACCGAGATGCCAGAAGCCGCGTCGCAGACTGTTTGTCCGACACGCCCCATGCCTTCATCGACTATGTACAACCCGGCAAGGCCCTCGCCGAAGCGGTCGTCTCTGCCCTCGACGAGCACCCTGTCGATGCCTTGGTGCTCGCCAATCATGGCCTGATCGTCGGCGGCCCGGATATCGCAACCGCCGCGTTCCAATTGCGCGTACTCGCGGGACGGTTTGACACGGTGGGGCGGGATCGCATTACCCGGCCAGCGCTGCCAGACATTTCCGGCTACACCCCGATTGTTTCCTTCGACGCGAAACGGATCCTCGAACGACCGGACGCCAGCGAAGCCCTGTGCGCAGGATCGTTTGCGCCGGACCAGACCGTGTATCTCGGCGGACCCGCTGTGCGCACGAAAAGCGCGGCAGACGCGCCTTCGGCAATCGCCGGCTTTTTGCGCGAACGCGGGGTTACACCGGGGCTCATTCTGCTGGAACGAACGGCGATCTATCGTCGATCTGACTTGTCTGGCGGGGCGCGCGCCGTTGCCGACTTTGTGCTCGCCGTTGCCGCCCGTGCCCCATCTAAAGCGACAACGCTCCGCCTGGAGGACGACCGGGCCCTGCTTGGCTGGGATGCCGAGCAACACAGACAGTCTGTCGAAGCGGCAAGGGACAGGGGCGCGGCATGAGCTCAATCAATCCACAAATCGTGATCCCAATGTCCGGCCACGGCGAACGCTTCCGCCGCGCGGGCTATAAACTACCCAAACCGCTGATCGAAGTCGACGGAAAGCCGATCATCGCACATGTCCTAGACATGTTTCCTGGCGCATCGGACGTGACGTTCATTTGCAATCGCGTCCACTTGTCCAATCCGGACTATGCCATGGAACAGACGCTGCGCCGTCACTGCCCGACAGCGAAGATCGTGCCCGTGACGACCCACAAGAAAGGCCCGGTCGACGCCGTCCTCCGCGCGCAAGAGCATATCGATCCCAAACGCCCCATCATCGTCAATTACTGCGACTTCACCTGCTACTGGGATTATGAGGAATTCAAGTCCTTCCTTGAACAGACCAATTGTGATGGATGCGTGCCGGCTTACAAAGGTTTCCACCCGCACAGTCTTGGATCGACGTTTTATGCGTACATGAAGCATGACGGTCTCTGGATGACGGACATCCAGGAGAAGCAGCCCTGGACCGATACGCCCACGCAAGAATATGCCTCGTCTGGCACTTACTATTTCAAGTCTGGCCAGCTCTGCCTGCAGGCGTTCAAGGCGCAGATTGCGGCCGACCTTAAGGTCAATGGTGAGTATTATGCCAGCCTCGCCTATCGCATCCTCGCACAAGCGGGTGCCAGAACCTCAATTTATGACCTGCAGCACTTCATGCAGTGGGGCACCCCTGAGGATCTCGAAGAATACAAGGGGTGGTCCAACGCTTTTCGCAGGCTCGCTGAAGATGACATCGAACGCGCGCGGCAGAACGGGGCGGTGCTGGTCCCCATGGCCGGTCTCGGATCGCGCTTTTCCAAAGCGGGCTACGCCACGCCCAAGCCCCTTCTCCCCGTCTCAGGCCGCGCTATGGTGTTGCAAGCAACACGCGATCTACCCGACGCTCCGGTCACGCGCTTCGTCTTGCGCAAGGACCTGCCCGCCCTTGAAGAAATTGTCGGTAAACTGAAGACGTCCTTCGTGGCAGCCGCACCCATGATCCTCGACAAACTGACCGAGGGCCAGGCGATTACCTGCCTTGAAGGCCTCAATGGCCTCGACCGCGAAGCGCCGCTTACGATCGGCGCGTGCGACAATGGTATGCTCTACGACAAGCGTAAGTTTGAAACCCTTTTGGCCGAAGGCGGCCCTGACGTTCTGGCATGGACCATTCGCGGCCATTCCGATGGCAAGCGTCGCCCGGAACAATTCGGCTGGGCGGAAACGGATGAGGATGGACGAATTCTGCGCATGCGCGTGAAAGAGTCTCCGGAAGATCCTGCTACAGCACCAATGATCGTGGGAGCCTTCACGTTCCGCCGCGCCGCAGATTTCGAAGCTTGCGTTCAAGCCCTCGTGAACCGCGATGGCCGGGTCAATGGAGAGTTCTACGTCGACAGCCTCATCGAGGACGCCGTTGCCATGGGTCTTGATGTGCAAGTGTTCGACATTGACCATTACATCGGGTGGGGCACGCCAGATGATCTGCGTACATTCCAATATTGGCAAAGTTGCTTCCACAAATGGCGCACCCATCCCTATAGGTTGGACAAGGACAAGCGGGTTGCCCCAGGAAATCTAGAGCGTTTGAAACGGGCCTATGCCCACATATCCCCGCCCTTGCCGGAGGGGGTTGAACCCGCCCCAACGCAAGAAACAGAAACCGGCTTCTTGACCCGGGCTCTGCGCGCGGTGGGCGCGGCCTGATGCGACACGCGTTGACCTCAGAAGGCACGCGATTTGGGTTGGTCGGCATCTGCGCGGTTCTGATCGATTTTGCCGTGTATCTCGGTCTTCATGCACTCGGCATCGCGGTCGCGCCAGCCAAAGCCATAGGCTTTCTAACCGGCGCTGCCTGGGCCTATGCGGGCAACCGCTTTTTCACCTTTAGGCAATCCGGCGGCGACGGTGCCTTTGTTCGCTTCGCAGCCGTCTATGCGGCGTCACTAGGGGTCAATGTCGCTGTCAACGCCGTCGCTCTATCGATTGTTTCTGGATGGCCTATGGATACCGCTCTGGCGTTCACAATCGCCACCGGCGCGTCAGCCATTACAAACTTTGTTGGGCTGAAGTTCGCGGTGTTTCGTACAGCTTAGCCGGGCAGCCGCGCCAGCAGCTTTCTCAACGAATCGAAGTCCCGAAACGTGGCATCGGGCTTTTCATCCGCTGCATCGCTCACAGACTTGTCACCGTGCAGCTTTTGCAACGTCTTCGCACCAATCGCGTCTCGCGCGCCCTTCACATCACAATGCGGGTTATCCCCCACCATCCAAATCACACCCTCAACACCGCCCATCTTCGCGAGCGCTAACTCAAAGATCGCAGGAGACGGCTTGTCATGACGCACCTCTTCCGACGTCGTCACCCACTCAACAAGCCTGTGCAGTCCAAAGAAGATCAGTTTGCGGTGCTGAATCTGCGCTGTGAGGTCCGTTACGATCGCCGCTGGAATGCCAGCAATTCGCAGATCGTCGAGGAAGTCCTTCACATTGTCGAACAATTCTGCGGCGCCGAGAAATGCGCTCCAGTAGGTCTGTTCCATTTGCAAGGCGACGGCTGGTTGGCTCGCAAGGCCCAGTCGTTCAATCGTACGCTGGAAATACAGCAGTCTTGAATGGGACGACGCAGTGCGCCCAAGGCGGCGTTTGAGCTCTTCGCGAGAGACCGCGTATGCGCCGTCAAAGTCTGCCTGCGCCACAGCGAGCTCCCCCGTGACATAAGCCTGAACAGCG
>JBCBWQ010000103.1:0-3409 GCA_039817025.1 Pseudomonadota bacterium
GATGAGACTTTCATGGATGTGTACGTCGAGCGCATCGATGATGATCGCTACGCCGTCACCGTAGACCGCGAGCAGGCTGACAATTGCCGCGCGCTCGTTCCCGAAGGCGTGACGCTTGTCTGGAGCTTTGCAGCTCTTGGCATTCCGGCAGGCGCTGATGTTCGCATTGGAAATCAGGTCCGCCGGTACCGAAGCGTTCCGCTGTCTAATTGACGGTTTTCTGAACCATGGTCGTATGTGGGTAAGGGATCGAAATCCCTGCTGCATCGAGCGCAGACTTGACCTTCTCGCGCAGGTCAAAAGCAACGTCCCAATAGTCACCCGCCGCCACCCAGCCGCGGGTGACGATATCAACTGAGCTGTCACCCAGATTTGAGACGCGAACGAAGGGCGCGGGATCGGACTTGATCCGGTCATCGGCATCGATGATGTCGAGGATCAGACGCTTCGCCTTCTCGAAATCGTCGTCGTAATCGATGCCGAATGTCATATCGACCCGGCGCATCGGGTAGCCTGAATAGTTCTTGATGACGCCATCGATCGCTTGCGTGTTCGGAACCATGATTTTCACATTATCGACGGTGGCGAGGATTGTCTGGAAGAGGCTGATTTCCTTGACCGTGCCCGCGACGCCAGCCAGCTCGATATAGTCCCCAAGCTTGTACGGGCGGAAAATCATGATCATCACGCCTGACGCAATATTGCCGAGTGCACCCTGCAAGGACAGGCCAATCGCCAGCGTCAAAGCACCAAGTATGGCAACGAAACTGGTCGCCTGAACGCCAAAGACCTGAAGCGCAGCAATGAACACGGCGGCAGTAACGAACCAGCGAACAAGCGAGCCAAAAAAAGTGCCGAGCGTATCATCGATCGTTTCGCGCTTAATAGCTTGAGATTTAACGGTATTTCCTAGCCAGCCTGCGATCCGCAGCCCAATCAAGATGACGGCAAGCGCCCCGAGCGCTTTCAGGCCAAAAGCCAGAATGGCGCCGCTATGGGCTTCCCATAGGACTTGTGGGGCGAGTTCTTCAGGCATCAAGGGACTCCATGGTTTCGGTTTTCGCAGGCGACGATCTAGTGGACTTTAATGACGGTTCTTTTGGCGTTAGGCCGCCGACCCCGCAGGCGATGATCGGAAGCGGATGCGCACGATGCCGTAGCCTGCGACCGCTGCAAAAACCGACAGCAGTGTCATCTCCGTGACGAACCAGTTGTTCAACGCAATGTTCAGGACGCCCCAGCCGAGCGCTAAAAAATACCAAAGGCTGCGGCTTATGCGCGTCGCGAAGAACCAGGCCGCTCCGGCGGCTACAGTCATCGACAGCATCAGCATCTGCCAAGGGTAATCTGACGCGCCGAGGCCGGTAAGCGTTCGAACGGTCAAGGGTGCGGAAATGGCTACGGCAACGGTGGCCCATCCTGCCAGCAAGCCGGTGCCGGCATCGGCAACAAGCTTTATCCAGGATCCACCCATGCCGCGCATCTGGTCAAACGCTTCCGCCGCGCGCCACGAGAAATAAAGAATGGGCGCAAGCAGAATGGCGTTGAGGAGCTGAAGTGCGATCGTCTGCGCGCTTAACATCCAGAGAACATTGGCGGCCCCAGCCAAAAGGAATGGGGGTGCGATACGTCGCACTAGCGCGTCCTCCTTGAAAGCCGCGTAGGCTGCGAAAACGGCATAAAGCGTGAAAATCACGCCCCAGATGGAAAATGCAATGCCGAGCGGTTGCTCCGGTGGCAAGCCGCCATAGTCGGCTCGGGCCGCATCGCCAATTGGTGTTCCGATACCAAATGCGGGCAGGGCCGGCACAAGGAACTGAGCCGCAGCAACCGGGAGGAGCAAATGTCTAGTCATGGCTGGGGGCTACAGGACGGCCGACAGCCTGCCAAGGCAGATTGGAGTGTCAACGGAGAAATCATCAGGCACTCAACGCACACGCCAGACAACGGTTGCAACTCATGGGTCTGGCAGCATCAATTCCAGGGTTTCAAGTCGGTCGGCTTCGGCGGATGGTTTGTCCCAGCGGATGCGGTTCACCCTTGGGAAGCGCATGGCAATTCCCGATTTGTGGCGAGGTGAGCGTTGTAGCCCTTCGAAGGCGACCTCGAACACCAGGCCATGATCTTTCGTTGCGGTAACGGCGCGGACCGGCCCGAAGCGGTCTGTCGTGTTGTCCCGCACGAACTTGTCGATCTGTTTCAGCTCTTCGTCAGTGAACCCGAAATACGACTTTCCAACGGGGGTCAGTTCGTCCGCCCCATCCTTTTCCCGCCAAACGCCAAAGGTGAAGTCGGAATAAAAGCTCGAGCGTTTGCCGTGACCGCGTTGGGCGTACATCATGACGGCGTCAATGAGGAACGGGTCGCGCTTCCATTTGAACCAGGGGCCTTTGGGCCGACCGGCCTCGTAGACGCTGTCCCAGCGCTTGAGCATCAAGCCCTCGATTTCTGGTGCAGGTGGCGTGTTTCGCAGGGCTTCAAGCTGGTCGAGATCGGTGATGGGAACGAGCGGTGACAGGTCTATGCGATCGGTATCAAGCCCGGCGACAAAGCGCTCCAGGCGCGCGCGTCGAGTGCGAAAATCGAGGCTGCGCAAGTCGTTTTCGCCCAGCTGTAGGATGTCATAGGCGCGGATGAAGGCGGGGCGCTCGGCGAGCTGTTTCTTAGAGACAGTTTTGCGATTGAGGCGCTGTTGAAGATCGTTGAAGGGGGCAGTGGAGCCATCGGGCCGTCGCACAAGAAGCTCGCCGTCAAGCGCCGCGTCGAAATCCATGGCGGCAAGCACATCCGGGAACGTGTGGCTGATATCGTCGCCGGTTCGGGTATAGATGCGGCGGGTGCCACCTGATGCCGCCGCCTGTACGCGTATGCCATCATACTTCCATTCGGCGGCGAACACGTCTGGCCTGATCAGAGACGGATCAATGGCGTCGGGGTCCTCGCGTTTTGATTTCGGGATGAGAGGATGGGCCAGCATGACCGGCCTGAATGGCGCGGCAAGGTCAGACGTCGGTTTCTCTGCACCTGCTGTCAGCCATGCGAACAAGCTCTCATAGGGCGGCGTTAGGCCGTGCCAGATCTCCTCGATCTCGGTGACCTTGATGCCACCAAGCTCGGCAAGCGCCACTTTTGCAAGCCGCGCCGAAACGCCAATGCGCAATCCGCCTGTGACCAGTTTCAAAAGCGCCCATCGGCCTTTCGCATCGAGCGCATCCAACCAGTTTTCGATCAGGCGCGGACCTTCGGCGCGGCTGGCCTCCAGCAGGGTTTCAACAATCTCCGGAAGCTCCGGCGCGCGATTGGCACCGCGTTTTTCCGGCCAGACGAGACTGATGGTTTCAGCCATGTCGCCCACATAATCATACGACAAGCGGAACAGCACCGGGTCCATGCGTTGCTCGACGAGGCC
>JBCBWQ010000103.1:3507-9047 GCA_039817025.1 Pseudomonadota bacterium
CCCGCACCATGCCGGGTTTCACGCTTGGTATGTCCAGATCGCGGGTAATGGCCGCAAGCGCCCACCCGCGTTCGGGGTCTGGTGTTTCGGCAAAGTAGCGCACCATCAGCGCAATCTTGCCATTGCGCGATGGTGTGAGGATGAGCCGGTCGAGAAGGTCCGCAAACGCTTGCATGGCTGCCAAGATAGGCCCAAACACGAGCCATGACAGAGCCCGCCCCGCCTGAAGGCTACGCGCCGCATTTTCGCAAATCAGGGTTCACCGACCCTTGGGAACCGCTCTATAGCCGCGTTGATGACCGCCAGGTCTCGATTGGACTGTGGCTGGATGAGCGGCACTGCAATTCGCGCGGGTTTGTCCATGGCGGACTGATCGCTTCGATTGCCGACAATGCGATGGGACTCTCCAGCGGCCGCGTTCTGGCGGCGCAAGGCCGCGATGATATCGGCGGTTTGGTCACCGTGAACCTGTCGACGGACTTCATTGGCTCAGCGCAGATCGGGCAATGGCTCGCGACGGACACACACTTTGTCCGCGCCGGTGGATCGCTGTGCTTCACGGACTGTTTGCTTAGCGCCGACGGGGAGCCCATTGCACGCGCTAGCGCCACCTTCAAGATTGTCAAAAAGAAACCAGACTAGGGAGGCCCGCCATGGCCCTGAAACTTCACCACCTCAATGCCTCACGATCGCAGCGGCTGGTCTGGCTTATCGAGGAGCTCGGAATTGACTGCGAAATCATACACTACCAACGCGATTCAGTGACGAATCTGGCACCGCCGGTGCTTCTTGAGATCCATCCCATGGGCAAGTCGCCCCTATTGGAGCATGACGGCGTCGTTATCGCGGAGACAGGTGCGATTGCCGAGTATCTTTTGGCGAAGTTTGATACTGCGAACAAGCTGCACCCGTCCCCCGATAGCCCCGATTTTCCGCGCTATCTGGAGTGGGTGCATTCCGCTGAAGGCGCGCCGTTCCTTCCGGGGCTCATTGCGTTCTACCTGATGAGATCAGAGCTGACCGAAACGCCGCTCGCACAGATGATGGGAGCAGAAGCGGCAAAAGCAGCGGCGCATATAGAGGCCCACCTCAGCGCGAACACATATTTTGCGGGTGAACAGTTCACGGCCGCAGACTGCCTGATGGGCTTCCAGATACAGAACCAGGCCCTGCGCGGCGGGAGTCTGCCGCCGTCAAGCCAGCGATGGCTGGATACGGTGCAAGCGCGGCCAGCGTATAAACGTATGCTGGAGATCGGTGTTTGAGCGCCGATCACCTGCCCTGACAGCTCAATACAGGGTTAATGGCCGATCAGGAAATTGCCCGCACCGCTTAGCGTCACTTTATCGCTGCCTGTGGTTTTATGGAGGCTCAAGAAGGGCCTCTTTCTACCGTGTTGTTGTCGACAGCTATCCGACTTGGGCTGATCACGAGCCTGTTCGTGCCACTGGCGCAGCCTTGGGCGCACGCCCGTGTGTCTGAGACTGTCGGGTTCGATGTGGAAAAGATGGTTATTGTCTGGGCGGCCGATGAGACGGGTGTTGCCCCGATTATCTCAGACTTCGTTGTTGATACGGATACAGGGTCTGGCGATGCGGACTTGTTATCTGGTGACGTTCACACTGTCGTTACGGGCACGCTTGCGCCCGCGTTTGACGTAAGCGGTACCAGCGATGTTCAAAGCCGGCTGATCACTGTGGAACGGTCTCCCAGCGGTGGCGGCCAGATCGACTCCAACGGAAACGGCCAAACGGATGGTGGCGATACCTTTTCGCCTTTTACGCTTGATGACCGAACAAACCTTGGATTGGCTGACAGTGATACGCCGTCGAGCTTTTTCGTTGCGTCGAATGCACCGTTCAATATCGACGCGGAAGCCATCCGCGTGGTCGGGCGCGGAGATTGGGTGCTTGGTAAGATCTTCTGGGATATGTCCGTGACACCAACGGGCGCTGATGACGGCGTCGGGTTTGGAACATCCGCGCAGCTGCCGCACACAGCTGGACCGGATGGAGGGATCGCAGCCGTAGCGAACCTTCTCGATCTCAAGACGCGCCAGACCGTGTTTAGTGGTGATAGGCGAACGGCGATTTCAGCGGGTTCAATCGCTGAGCAGTCCGTTCGATTTGATGTGACTTACACGCTCGGCAGTTGGTCGGGCTACCACCTTGCCGTCCAGCCAACGAACCTCGCAGAGGGCATCTACGAGGTCGAGGCCGAAGTCACCTACACCGTCTGGATCCCGTAGGCAGCGCTAGTCTTCTGAAGCATCGTTTGCGCCGATGCCAGGATTGCGTCCGGCGGCCTGGTCGGCGCGCAGCTTGGCAGTCATGCTTTCAATCTTGTCGATGAGGTTGTCAGCCGAGCCATTGTTCTTGTCGAGCAAGGACAGGAACTGCGCGCGTTGCTCAATCGCCAGCCAGATCAGGTTTCCATCAAGATTCAGCGCTACGTCAACAACCTGATATTGCCCATTGCGCGTCAGCACGCGCCAGCGAACGTCCATGTCCTCGCCGTCGCCGCGGCGGATCGTGGTATCGACGATGGAATCCCGTTCATTTCGGTCCGTGGAGCCTTCCACAACAACGCCTTCGCCGCGATACTGGTCGAGCTGCACTTCGTAGACGGCCAGTGCGTAGGTGCGGAAGGCCTCGCGATAGCGCGCAAGCTCATCCGGTGCGAACCGACGGGCATACTTGCCGATGGCAAAGTTCGAAACGGCCTTCATGTCCGTGAATTCGTCCATGTAGGCGTTGAACGCGGCCGTACGCTCTTCGGAATTCAGCGACGGATCGTTGAGTGTCCGCAGGACTTCGTTCGCGTTTTCCTCGACGTATGCTTCTGTCGCAGCGTCCGCGAAGGCGGCCGGTGACACGACTATGGACAGCGCTAAAGCAGCGAGAACAGTTTTCATGGACATCAGGACCCTCCCAGTTATTCGTCGGTGTCTTCGAAATCGTCGAAATCAGAAAAATCATCGAAATCGGGCAAATCTTTGTACGCGTCAGGGTCATCTCGCCCATTTCTGATCGCAGCCTCGCGTTGAGAAATGTAGCCGCGGCGATACGCGATGTAAGGTTCGGGCTGCTCCCGGATCTGGTCGAACACTTCGATCAGGCCTTCACGCGCCGACAGGAAACCCAGCGTACCGCGCGTAATGGCAACGGTGGTTTGCGTGTCATCGTCCTCGAACTGCGTCCAGGTCAATGGATCGAACGCACGGTCAACACCGGTGCCGAAGAGATCGCGCGGTGTGCTCGGGCCGAGCAGTGGCACAACAAGGAACGGGCCGCTATCGACTCCCCAGACACCCAGCGTCTGTCCGAAGTCTTCGCTGTGACCTTCCAGACCAGACGCTGAAGCAACGTCGAAAATGCCGCCAATGCCGAAAACCGTATTGACTGCAAACCGCGAAAACGTGGTTCCTGCGCGGTCTGCCTCCCCTTGCAGCACGTCATTTACAAAAACCACGGGCGCGTTGAGGTTCGACAACACATTGCGCACGCCTTGCCGTGCGACGGCGGGTGTCGCGTAGCGGTAGACCTTGGCAGCGGGTTCAAACGCCGCCTTGTCGACGGCCTCGTTGAACGCAAAGACCCGCCGGTTCCAGTTCTCATAGGGGTCATAGACTCCGCCAGCTTCGACTGCGTCCGGCGGCGTTGCGCATCCGGCGCACAAGACGCCAAAGGCGGCGCACAGGGTTGTCGTTTTCATCGTCAGATATCCCCTCGGGTTGAGCGCAATATGAGATCCGCGCCTTTGGCTTCAACACACAGTGACGTGAGACGATGACAACAAATTGTCGATGGTGGGCTTGAGGTCACATATAAGTGTATGCTTATATCTAACTATGAAATCGGAATTGAATGCGCTGGTTGAATCCTTGCGCGCGGTGGGGGAGCCCTCGCGCCTGCGGATTCTTGCGCTGCTGCGCCAGAATGACCTCTCCGTTGGAGAACTGGTGGATATTCTGGGCCAAAGCCAGCCGGGCATTTCACAACACCTCAAGACGCTGACGGCCTGCGGTTTGGTGGAGCGGCTGCCCGAGGGCTCGTTTGTCTTCTATCGTGCCGTCGGCGGCGATGCGGGCCGCGGCGGGATGCTCGACGCGATCCTTGGTGAGGTCGATCTTGCTGCTGGAGATTTTGCACGCGATGCCTCTCGGCTCGACGCTGTTCGCAGGGCGCGAGCGGAATCTGCAGATACATACTTCGAGCGCGTTGCGGGCGATTGGGATGCCATTCGTGCGTTGCACTATCCCAATGACGCGATCGAGGCTGCACTTCTGGATGCGGCCGGCCCCGGCCCGTTTGAGCGGGTCGTTGACATCGGCACGGGCACGGGTCGGATGCTTGCGCTGTTTTCTCCATTTGCGGAAACGCTGGAGGGGATCGACCGCAGCCATGAAATGCTGACGGTTGCCCGCGCGAACCTGGCGCGCGACGGAATTACAAATGCCAAGGTGCGCCAGGGCGATGCGACAGCGCTGCCGTTTGAGGACAACGGCGCTGACCTCGTTATCATCCACCAAGTGCTCCATTACATTGAAGATCCTTCGGCCGTCATTGCTGAAGCCGGACGCGTGTTGCGCAAGGAAGGGCGGCTATTGATTGTCGACTTTGCGCCCCATGCGCTGGAGTTCCTCAGGATTGAGCACGCCCATAGGCATCTCGGCCTCTGCTCTAATGCCGTGTCGGAGTGGGCCGCCGAATCGGGACTGTCCTTCGTCGCAAGGACCGAGTTTGCACCGCCCTCCTCATCGGATGAAGGGCTCGCGGTTCAGATCATCAGCGCCGAAACCGCCGGCGCACAAACGGAGGCGGCAGCATGAGTGCCACCAATGTCTCTTTCGAGTTTTTCCCGCCAAAGTCTGAAACCGCAGAGACCAAGCTTTGGGATGCGGTGAGCCGGCTTGAGCCCGTCGATCCGCTCTTTGTCTCGGTCACTTACGGGGCAGGGGGGTCGACCCGCGACAGGACCCATCGCACCGTCAAACGCATGGTGGAGGAAACAACGCTTGTGCCGGCTGCGCACCTGACTTGCGTCGACGCGACGAAAGACGACGTCCATGCCGTCATCGAGGACTACTGGCAGGCGGGCGTGAAGCATATTGTTGCGCTGCGTGGTGACTCGCCGGATGGCATGGATGCCGAATTCCAGCCGCACCCCCATGGCTATCAGAACTCCATCGAGTTGATCGCTGGTGTGCGCGCCCACAGGCCTGAGCTTGGCAAGTGTTTTGAGATTTCGGTGTCCGCATACCCGGAACCGCATCCTGAAAGTCGGGGCTGGGACGAGGACATGGCGCTGCTAAAGGCCAAGCAGGATGCCGGGGCAGACCGCGCGATTACACAATTCTTCTTTGAGCCTGATGATTATTTTCGCTTGCTGGACCGGGCGCTGGCGGCCGGTGTAACCATGCCCATCGTGCCGGGCATCCTGTTGCAGCCGAACTTCAAGGGCTTGAAGCGCATGGCGAGCATGGTGCAGGCGACACTGCCCGACTGGCTGCACGATTTGTTTGAGGGCCTCGACGATGA
>JBCBWQ010000104.1:0-9037 GCA_039817025.1 Pseudomonadota bacterium
CAACGTGCTTGGGTACTTTATCGAAGTCTCGGCCAGATACGGCGACGCGCTGTTACAAGCGCCTTTGAACGAGACATTCATTCACCGGCAAACTCTGGCCAATGCCGTGCGATTCTCAACGCAGGAATTGGCTGAACTGGCGGGCCGTATCTCGCGCGCCGAGGAGGAAGCAAAAGCTCGCGAGCTGGCTCTCTTCGATGGATTTGTGGCGCGTCTCGAAGACCTGTCTGCACCCCTGTCAGCTGCGGCGTACGCCCTTGCTGCCCTCGATGTTGCTGCAGCCGGGGCGTCGTGGTCCGATGAAGTTGGTGCGACCCGGCCTGAACTCTCTGAGACCCCCGTTTTCCTGGCTGAAGGCCTGCGGCATCCCGTCGTTGAGGCGGCGCTGAAAGCTGAGGGCGAGGGGTTTACGGCAAATGCGCTTTCTCTGGACGCCAGCGGCGGTTCCGCGCCAAGGCTGCTGCTCGTCACCGGACCAAACATGGCCGGCAAGTCTACGTATCTCAGACAGGCCGCGCTTGCCGCGGTGCTGGCACAAGCGGGGTGGTTTGTCCCTGCCCGCTCCCTTAAACTTGGATTGTGTGACCGGATCTTTTCCCGGGTCGGAGCCTCAGATGATCTGGCACGGGGCCGATCGACCTTCATGGTCGAAATGGTCGAGACGGCTGCCATCCTCTCAGAAGCAACCGATCGCAGCCTGGTCATCATGGACGAGGTCGGCCGCGGCACATCCACTTATGACGGCCTTGCGATTGCCTGGTCGGCCGTTGAACACCTCCACGACGTCAATGGCTGCAGAACGTTGTTCGCTACTCATTATCATGAATTGACCGGGCTGGCGGACAACTTGGCGGCGGCTGCGAATGCGAGCTTGCGGGCAAAGGAATGGAAAGACCAACTGGTCTTCCTTCACGAGGTCTGTCCCGGACCGGCAGACAAGTCTTACGGGGTACAGGTGGCGAAACTGGCGGGTCTGCCCAAAAAAGCTGTACGGCGGGCCGGCGAAATTCTGAAAAGACTGGAAACAGACCCTGCCGCACCGGATCTGTTGCCACTTTTCGCGGCCAGCACCACTGATGCTACAGCCAAAGAGACCAGCGCCCTGGAAGCCGCGCTTTCAGCGATCGACCCGGATGATATGTCCCCGCGCGACGCCCTTGCCGCGCTTTACGATATGAAGGCCATGATTGAAGGGGACTGACGGAAGGCGCGGCGTGCCCTATGAACCGTAAGCATGAGCACACCCGCTGACGCCGAACTCGTCTCCAAGAAGACGCCCGCAGCCCGCAAGCCTCGCGCGTGGAAGATTGCCAACATCATCGATGGGCGCGCCCTTCGCGTGAAGCTGACCGCTGCTGCTGAACAGCACGCTGCAGACCAACCTGCTGCGCGAAAGGCCGCCTTGGAACACCTCCATCGTGCGCTGTTTCGCGGCAGGCTCATTGCACAGGAACGCCTGCAACAGGGCGCCGATGGCCTCGATACAGCGCGGTTACTGTCAGCGGTCCAGGATGAGGTCATCTCTGCGCTCTATGATTTCACGACCACCCATATGATTCGGGCGCGCAATCCCACCGAAGGGGAGCGTCTCGCCATTGTTGCAACCGGTGGCTATGGGCGCGGCGTACTTGCTCCTTCATCTGACATCGATCTGTTGTTCATCCGAAGCTATAAGCAGACGCCGCATACAGAGAGCGTGGTTGAATTCATGCTCTATGCACTTTGGGACATGGGCCTCAAAGTCGGCAACGCGTTTCGCACTCCCGAAGAGTGCGTGCGCCTTGCCAAGACTGATGTCACCATCAAGACGTCTCTGATCGACGCGCGCCTTATCTGCGGCGACGAAGGCTTGTCCAAAGAAACATCACGTCTGTTCCGCCGGGAGGCCGTATCGGGGCATGACGCACAATTTATCGCCGACAAACTGGCTGAGCGGGACGCGCGGCATACCCGGCAGGGCGATGCGCGATATGTTGTCGAGCCAAACATAAAAGAGGGCAAAGGCGGCCTGCGCGACCTTCAAACCCTGTTCTGGATCATGAAGCACATCCATGGAGGCGACACGCTTGAGCAAGTCATGCGCGCGAACATGCTGACGAGCCATGAGTATCAGGTGTTCATGCGCGCTGCGCGCTTTTTCTGGACCGTGCGTTGCCATGTACACTACCTGACCGGACGAGCAGAAGAACGCCTGAGCTTCGACCTGCAACCGGAAATCGCGGCCCGGATGGGCTATAGTGATCGCGGGGCACAGCTTGGTGTTGAACGCTTTATGAAGCGCTACTTCCTCGCGGCGAAAGATGTGGGTGGGCTGACGCGCATTCTCGCGGCAAAGCTTGAGGCGGCGCAGAAGAAGAAGCCTGAAGGACTACGCAAGTTCCTCCCCTCCCCCGCGCCGAAACCCATAGAAGGGACGCCGTTCCTGATCGAAGCGGGACGAATATCTGTTGAGGACGGCAGTATATTTCAGGACGATCCGGTCAACATGATCCGCCTTTTTGTGGAGGCTGAGCGGCAGGATGTTGACATCCATCCGGACGCGTTGAGCGACGTCACGCGGAACCTTCGCCTAATCACAGCAGACTTACGGAAATCCGACCCCGCACGAAATGCGTTTCTGGACGCCCTTCTAAGCGGCAGTCTGCCGGGCCGAACCCTGATGCGAATGAATGAAGCGGGCGTTCTTGGCAAACTTGTGCCGGAGTTCGGCGGTATCGTCGCCCAAACTCAGTTCAATATGTATCATCATTATACGGTGGATGAGCATACGCTTCGGGCTGTGGCGACGATCTCGGACATTGAGCATGGCCGGGCCAGTGACCATCCCCTGCCCACGAAGATCTTCGGTGAGATCGAAGGACGCCGCGCGCTTTATCTCGCTATGCTCTTGCATGATACCGGCAAGGGATTGGGTGACCAGCAAGTTGAAGGCATGAAGACGGCGCGGCGTGCCTGCAAACGGCTCGGCCTCGACAAGGCTGAAACCGAACTCGTCGCGTGGCTTGTTGGCAATCATTTGGAAATGAGCGAGACGGCCCAGAAACGGGACATTTCCGATCCGCGCACGGTTTCCGATTTCGCAGAACTCGTCGGATCGCTCGAACGCTTGCGGCTCCTCTATGTGCTGACTGTTGCAGACATCTGCGCTGTGGGGCCCACGGTTTGGAATGCCTGGAAAGGGCAATTGCTTTCGGAGCTCTATCACGCAACCGCAGCCGCACTTCGCGGCGGGCGCAGCGATGAGTACGGCGTGGCTGCCGCATTGGAAGACCGCGCAGAACAACAGCGCGAAGCTCTGGCTGATCGCCTTGGCTCGGTGCCCGCCACCATGCTTGAATTCGACACGGCATACTGGACCGCCTTCGATCTCGACACCCTGTCAGAGCACGCTGCGCTGGTCTCTTCTGCGGGGAGTTCAGCGGTGGTCGATGTGTCGGAACAAACCAGCGGAACGGTTTTGGTTGCCTCAGGGCCAGACCGGATCGGTGTCTTTGCCGATGTGGCCGGCATGATCGCCTGGGAAGGGGCAAGCATCGCTTCAGCTCAGGTTTTCTCGTCGATAAGCGGACGGTTCCTTGACGTATTCATTCTCCAGGACGCACGCGGGGCGCCCTACGCTGCAGGGGACACGGAGCGGCTCGGCAGGCTGAAAGCATCGGTTCTGTCTGCAATTGAGGGCACAGGGCCAGGCATAGACTTGAAGACCCGCAACGAACGCCGCCGCGCAGCCTTTCTTGTGCGTCCACAAGCGCAAATTCACACGGACAAATCGGCGACGTGCCTCGTGGTCGATGTTGCCGGCAGGGACAAGGTTGGCCTCGTCTACGATCTCGCGTCGGTCTTTGCTGAGGCGGACCTGTCCATTGATAGTGCGCATATTGCGTCCTACGGCGAACGCGTCTTTGACGCTTTTTACGTCCGTTCTCGCAGCGGCGGTAAGGCCGTCGACGAAACCGCTCTTGAGCGCTTGAAGGAAAGACTACTCGCCGTACTCGGAAGGGAGGAACCAGACGCCCCGAAAACGCCGGCCCGTAGCCTCAGGCGCGCAGCGGCCGCAGATAGTTTCTAAGCTCCGCATGAGCCTTGTTCGAAACACCCTCGTTCAATCTTCGCTGACGCTCGGAAGCCGCATTCTCGGCTTCGCGCGGGACGTCCTGATTGCCGCCAAGATCGGCGCAGGACCGGTCAGTGATGCGTTCGTTACAGCGCTCATGTTCCCGAACCTGTTCCGGCGAGTTCTTGCAGAAGGGGCCTTCAGCCAGGCCTTCGTGCCCCTCTACGCCCGCACACTCGAGGCGGAGGGAGAAGACGCTGCGCGAAAAGTCGCCGAGGAGGCGATGCGCGGGCTTTTTGCTATCGCCGCGGCCGTCGTCATCGCGGCAGAGATAGCCATGCCCTGGATCATGCGCGCGCTGCATGGGGGGTACATCGACGATCCGGTGCATTTCCCGCTTGCGATCACGCTCACACAGATCACGATGCCCTACCTCGCCTGCATGGCGCTTTCTGCGCTCTTGGCTGGCGTCCTGAATTCGGCGGGGCGGTTTGTGCTGTCCGCAGGCGCGCCCACGCTTTTGAATATCTGTCTGATCGGTGCGGCATTGCTTGGCGATACGCCTTGGAGAACGGCGCACCTGGCTGCGGGCGCAGTGACGCTCGCAGGTGTGCTACAGGCCGCTTTGCTGTGGTGGGGGGTCTCTCGCCAGGGTGTGCGACTGTCGCTTGGATTTCCAACGCTCACGCCATCGGTGAAACGGGTTGCCGCGCTCGCCATACCTGGCGTGATTGCGGCAAGCGGTGTGCAGATCAACATCCTAGTGTCGCAGGCACTCGCTAGCTTTGAGCAAGGTGCAAAATCGTGGCTCTTCTACGCTGACCGGCTTTATCAGCTGCCGCTGGGGCTTGTTGGGATCGCGATTGGCGTGGCCATCCTGCCGCGGCTTTCCAAGGCTGCGCGATCAGACGACAAAGCGAGCGGCACGCGATTGATGGATGACGGAATTGGTCTCGCCATGGCGCTGACGTTGCCCGCGGCCGCAGCGCTGATGGTCGCGCCGAGCTTCCTCGTTGAAGGCCTCTACGCGCGCGGCGCTTTTGCGTTGTCGGACGCAGAGCGCGCGGGTGACGCCCTTATCCACTATGGCTGGGGGGTGCCGGCGTTTGTTCTGATCAAGGTTCTGGCCCCTGCTTTTTTTGCACGGGAAGACACAGTGACGCCAATGCGCTTTGCCCTTGCCAGCGTCTTTGTGAACACCCTCCTCGGGGCGGGATTGTTCTTCTGGCTAAGGTCATCGGGCGCGCTCGGCTATACCGGGCTGGCTGTCGCCACGAGTGTTGCGGCTTGGATCAATGTCGCGCTGCTCGTTGGCGCGCTCATGGCCAAGGACATCTACCGGCCAGGCGCAAGGCTGGCGTTCAGACTTGCGGGCGCTCTGGCTGCTTCGATCGCAATGGCTTTTGCACTCGCCTTCATGCTGAGGGAACGGGTCCGACTGGAGGTTCTGATGCCGGGGGGAACACTGTCGGAGGCCGTCGCGTTTGTTGCGACTGGCGGATTAATCTACGCGGTTGCCGCCATCCTCTTTGGAGCGGTTCGTGTTTCAGATCTTCGCGGGGCTATGCGGCGCTAGCCTGACGGGGTATGCCGCGCGCCATGACTGACGATACTCCCCAATATTCCGGTGCCGAACGCGTATTCTCGGGCGTTCAGCCCACCGGCGCGCTGCACCTTGGCAACTATCTCGGCATGCTCAAGCCAGCCTCGGCCCTTCAGGCAAAGTATGATTGTATCTACTGCGTCGTTGACCTTCACGCCATCACCACGCCTCAGGATCCCGCAAAGCTTGCTGGCCAGACCCGTGAGATCGCAGCCGCCTTTCTGGCGGCCGGAATGGACCCTTCGAAAACTATCATCTTTGCCCAATCGAGCGTACTCGCGCACACAGAGCTCGCCTGGTATTTCAACTGTGTCGCCCGCATGGGTTGGCTGGAGCGGATGACACAGTTCAAGGAGAAGGCGGGCAAGGACCGCGAACGGTCTTCGGTTGGTCTGTTCGACTATCCGGTTCTGCAAGCGGCAGACATTCTCGCCTACAAGGCCACCCATGTGCCCGTTGGCGAAGACCAGAAGCAGCACCTCGAACTCTCGCGCGACATCGCCGAGCGTTTCAATCGCGAGTTTGATGTTCCGGGCTTTTTCCCCCTACCCGAGCCCCTAATCGAAGGGCCAGGTACGCGGATCATGAGTCTGAAAGATGGCTCGAAGAAAATGTCCAAGTCGGACCCATCTGATCTCAGCCGGATCAACCTCATCGATGACTCCGATACGATCGCAAAAAAGTTCAAGAAGGCCCGCACCGACGCCGAGCCGATCCCAGGCGATGTTGAGGGCCTGAGCGATCGTCCGGAAGTTGATAATTTGGTTGGAATTTATGCCGCTCTTGCCGGCGAAACCAAAGCAGCAGTGCTGCAGCAATTCGAGGGGCAAGGCTTTGGGGCCTTCAAACCGGCTCTCGCAGATGTAGCGGTTGAAGCGCTCGCGCCGGTGACTGCCGACATGCGACGCCTGATGAACGATCCCGCGGAGATTGACAGGGTTTTGGCCGATGGGGCCGCCCGGGCGGACGCCATTGCCCGACCCATTATCGACGACGTGCGGCAAACCATCGGCTTCTGGCGAGCCTGAATGAGTTTATAAAGCGAGGTATGGCCTCAGGAGGTTCTCATGGTCCGATCAGCCCTTATCGCGAGCGCACTTGTCTTGTCTGCCTGCGGCGAAGCATCCGTCACAGATCCCGAGCCCGCCGTATTCGTCGAGGCAGACGGCGCATTCATTATAGACCCGCCAGCGGGTCGCGACGTGGCAGCCGGCGGCCTTGTGATTCAGGCCACGGGGGACGCCTATGACTTTGTCGGTGTGCGGACCGACAGCGCCGACCGAGTCGAAATCCACACAATGGGTATGGAAGACGGCGTCATGCGTATGCGGCAGGTGGACCGTCTGGCGGCGGAACCCGGCACGCCACTCGTTCTCGAGCGCGGTGGCAATCACTTGATGTTGTTCGGCTTCGACGATGCGCTTCAGCCGGGCGACTCAATCGAACTGCTGCTCGATTTCGAGGGCTCGGACGGCGAAACGACAACCTTGAATATATCTGCAGACGTGCGCGGGCTCGGTGACCAATAAAATTTGCAGGCAAACGACGCAAAACCGCTGAAGGCGGGTTGCTAAGCTTCGGGACGCACGGCACTGTGATTTTTATATCACGGGGACACGCCAATGACCGATCAGCCGTCGCTGCCGATTAGCTACGAAACGCGGCCGACTGCGATCGTCTACGGCGATGGTGAAATCCACGAATTGGTCATGGCAGAGCCAAGCCCCGTTATGGTTGGTGCCTCAAACCTGTGGCGACGCATCAAAACCACGATCAAGACTGGCATCGTCCTGTCCATGGTGTTCGGGTATCCGGCACTCATGGTCAAAGCACACCAGATCGATGACACGCCGGTCGCCCTCGAGGTAGGCCTGCCCTGGAGTGCGCCCGAGGCCGGCGTCTCCGTCACGCTCATTGCCCGGGAAGTGCGCGGCACGGGCTGGGCAGCAGATCGCGCCGACTGGCGACCGCAGGCGCAGCTTGTGGCGCTCCCGGCATGGCAGTCGGCGTTGGCATCAGCGCTCTCCGACCACGCAGCTCTGAGCGCGTCGCTTGCCGCACGCGGCGGTGTCGCCGATCCTGATCTCGACATGGCCGCGCGCCTCCTTCGTCCGGTCGCCGACGAACCCATGGAGCCGCGCCTGACAGCAGCGGCTGAAGCCCTGTCGCGCTATGACGGCCGGAAGGAGCGCGATCTCGCTGCCTCCGTAAACGGCCATGGCGCGCTCGCAGCGGAACTTCGCCTTTTTGCCGACTGGGCCGAAGCCTCAAGCATCGATCTGGAAAGCCGAATGGGGGCAGCAGAGTCCTGGCCGGCGAGCAAGGACGATGTGAGTAGCTTCTATGCGGCAAAGGCCCGCGCCCATGTTGCCCACGAAATCCTGAATGCCTCTGCGCGCGCAGAGCCCAAGCTTATGGCTCAGGCGGCCTTGCGTGCAGAAGTCAGGCGGGTGCAGGCCCATTGGCGACGCGCCGCAACGCAGTCTCCGCTTTTTGTGTACAATGGCGGAGACGCAAGCTTCCTGCTCGCCAATCACTTAACGGGCATGGCGTTTGTCATGTCTGAGGCTGCAACAGCGTCCAGGGAATTGGCAGACCTGCTCGAAGACGCGCATTCTGAAGTTTACGTCGCTGAACTCAGCATTGGCCGCGATTCGACCCTGCCCTAGTCCAGCGCATCCCGCGCCTTTGCCAGTCAACCTTGATACAGCGTGCGTAGAGCGCCATGTCCTAGGCCAGCTACGAGACCACAGACATGTTTATCCAAACCGAACCGACCCCGAATCCCGACACGCTGAAATTTCTACCCGGGAAAGACGTCGCAGGCTCTGGCGGCCCATTTGACTTTCCGGACGCTGAGTCGGCAACGCCAAGCCCGCTGGCTGAAACACTTTTCACGGTCACTGGCGTGACCCGAGTATTTCTGGGCGCGGATTTTGTTTCGATCACCAAGGCTGCTGACGCGGACTGGGCGCACGTGAAACCGCTGACGCTTGCCGCGATCATGGATCATTATGTTGCCGGCCTGCCAGTTATCGCTGCGTCTGCCACGCCAGAACCGTCGGACGATGCCACGACTTACGAAGGCAAAACCGCTGAGATCGTTGCCGAAATCAAGGAACTCATCGATACGCGAGTCCGGCCCGCTGTGGCTCAAGACGGCGGAGACATTGTGTTCCACAAATTCGAAGAAGACACGGGCGTGGTTCACCTTCACATGCGGGGCGCATGTGCCGGGTGTCCATCATCGACCTATACGCTCAAGCAGGGCATTGAAAACATGCTGCGGGCCTACGTACCCGAGGTCACCGCTGTCGAAGCCGTTCTTTAGCTTCAACCTGTTTTTCCAAAAGGAAATCGAATGACCCATCCGGTAAACG
>JBCBWQ010000105.1:0-9024 GCA_039817025.1 Pseudomonadota bacterium
ATCGAAGGGCTCGGCGCTCGCACATCGCCGCACCTGCCAGCCGCAATCTCTGAATACATCATTAGCGGCCTGAGCGAAGCTGGCGTTCAGGCGACCTTGTGAAACACGATAGGGCTGGTGCCCGTTGATTATGAGAACGTTTGGCAACCTTACCGCTAAGCGGCCCGATCCAGCCCGAGCTGCTTCCAGACCGCCAGAATCGCGGCCACGAGTTCGTCCATCATGGCCTCGTCGTGAACGGGGCTCGGCGTGAAACGCAGGCGCTCCGTGCCCTTGGGAACAGTCGGATAGTTGATTGGCTGAACGTAGATGCCGAAGTCAAACAGAAGCGTGTCCGACAACGCCTTGCATCGCTCAGGATCGCCGACCATCAGCGGAACAATGTGCGTATCGGTTTCCATCACAGGCAGGCCGGCGTCCGCGAATTTCGCTTTCAGCAGCTCCGATTGTGCCTGATGGGCCTCGCGCAGCTTGCGGCCCTCTTCGGAGCGAAGCTTTCGGACACTTGCCAGTGCGCCCGCCGCCATAACGGGGCATGTTGAGGTGGTGAAAATGAAGCCGGAGGCCATGGAGCGGATCGCGTCCACAACCGTGGTATCTGCAGCGATATAGCCGCCCATCACGCCGTAAGCCTTGCCGAGCGTGCCTTCGATAATGTCGACACGGTCCATGATTTCATCGCGCTGGGCGACGCCTGCGCCCTCCTCGCCATAAAGGCCCACCGCATGGACCTCGTCGAGATACGTCATCGCGTCGAATTCGTCCGCAAGGTCGCAGAACGCCTCGATCGGGCCGACGTCGCCGTCCATGGAGTAGACGCTTTCGAAGGCGATCAGCTTCGGACGGTCGGCGGGATCGTTCTCCATGAGCGCGCGCAGGTGTTCGACATCATTGTGACGGAACACGCGGCGATCTGCGCCCGAGCGGCGGATGCCTTCAATCATGGAGGCATGGTTCAGCGCGTCGGAATAAATAATCAGATCTGGGAAAATCTTGCCGAGCGTAGAGAGGGTTGCTTCGTTCGCAACATAGCCAGACGTAAACAGTAGCGCGCCTGACTTGCCGTGCATGTCGGCCAGTTCCCGCTCCAGATCAACATGGTAGCGGGTTGTGCCAGAGATATTGCGCGTGCCGCCTGAGCCTGCGCCGAACCTGTCGATGGCCTCGTGCATGGCGGCGAGGACATCCTCATCCTGGCCCATGGCGAGGTAGTCATTCGAGCACCATATCGTGACGTCGCGCTCGCCATCCTCAAACCGGGCGGTGGCATGGGGAAAGCGGCCGCGATGGCGATGAAGGTCCACGAAAACGCGGTAACGACCCTCATCATGGATCGAAGCCAGCGCATCTTCAAAGGCTTTCAAATGTCTCATGGCCGGCTCCCACTCGGGCTCTTCTATACTTTTCAGGAGCCGTACTTAGGTCGCAACTCCTGCGTCTTCCACTGGATAGTTAGACGCAGGGGGTCCGCATCCCCAATAGGTATTTCCACTAGGCGTCATAGCCTGGGCAATCGCGCTCCAGTTTCCGCGTCAGCGCGGGCCAGACCAGTTGGTTGGCCAGAACGGCAGCGCCCTGGGGATTCGACTGGCCTTTGACGACATCCTGAACGTCGTCCCCGGGGATCGTCAGCGCTGCGCGACCTGCCGTCAGCGCCCGAACCTGCATCGAGCACGCCCGCTCAAGGAAGAACATGCGCATGTAGCACTCCGCAGCCGACGCTCCGACCGTCAGCGTGCCGTGATTGCGCAGCATGAGATTATGCTTGTCGCCAAGGTCGGCGACGATCCGCTCGCGCTCGTCATGGTCCAGCGCAACGCCCTCATAGTCGTGGAAGGCAAGGTCATGGCGCACGATCATCGCTGTCTGGCTGATTGGCAGGAGCCCTTCTGACTGGGCCGATACGGCAACCCCATCGTCGGTGTGCAAGTGCATGACGACGTGATGATTCTCGCCCGCACCGTGGACCGCAGAATGGATGGTGAAGCCAGCCGGGTTCACGAAATACGGGGTCTCCTGAACGATATTGCCCTCAAGATCGACTTTTACGAGCGATGAGGCGGTGATCTCCTCAAACAGCATGCCGTAAGGGTTGATCAGGAAGTGGTGCTCCGGCCCCGGCACGCGGTGGGAGATGTGTGTGAAAATCAAATCATCCCAGCCATTCTGGGCCGTCAGGCGGTACATTGCCGCGAGATCGACACGCGCTTTCCACTCATCTTCGCTGACTTTGCCTTTGAGGCTGGTGATCTGCATGCCATCGGCCATGGCGTCCTCCCGGGTTTGTTTTTCTATCCCCAGCATAGCCTCGACCAGTGTCCGCCGGAAGCCCTATCGCTTGACGCCGCCGGGTCTGGGCATGACATGGAGACCATGTCCGACGTGCGTATCGCCTTTTGCGCCTCCAAACGCCCTGAAGCGCAAACCGCGCTGAGCGTTCTGACGAAGCGTTATGGTCAGTATGAAGAGGCAGAAGCCGATGTCATCGTCGCTTTAGGCGGCGATGGGGCCATGCTCGATGCGCTCAGACGCCGGTTTGATGATCGCAAGCCCGTATACGGCATGCATCGCGGCACCGTCGGTTTTCTGATGAATGATTACGTTGAACCCGACCTGCCGACCCGGCTTGATACGGCAGAGACTGTCAAAGTCCATCCCTTGCGCATGCGTGCCGTCGATATTCATGATCAGGTCCACGAACGCCGCGCGATCAATGAAGTCTCGCTCCTGCGTGAAACCGCCCAGACAGCACGATTGAAGATCACCGTTGATGACAATGTGCGCATGGAACAACTGGCCTGCGATGGTGTCATGGTGGCGACGCCCGCGGGATCGACCGCTTACAATCTTTCGGCCCATGGACCGATCCTGCCGATCGGGTCGAACCTGCTCGCGCTCACACCAATAAGCGCCTTCAGGCCGCGCCGCTGGCGTGGCGCCCTCCTGCGCCACGACGCCCATGTGCGCATTGATGTCACAGCGCCGGATCGCAGGCCGGTGTCCGCATCGGCAGACAATCAGGAAGTGCGCGACATCGCTCTGGTTGAGGTCACAGAAGACAGGTCGACACCGCTCAGCCTGCTGTTCGATGCCGGTCATGCCCTCGATGAACGCATTCTGCGCGAGCAATTTGCTGTTTAGGACCCCGCGTCAGCGGATCGTTAAACAACCACTGCTATTCTTTCGTCCATGTTGAAGCTTGTGAACACGCTGAAATCGAAGGTGCTCGCATCGCAATCGTCGAGCGCGGTACCGACCCCCGATATATCGCGGGTCATCAAGGACCGCCCCTTTCCGGGCGATGCCCAGTACGGCGAGGCTGGCGATGAAGCAGCGATGGATGCCCCGGAGTTCCGGGACTGGCTGAGCCGAGACCTGAACCTGCTCTACACGAGCTGGACCCGCGTAAAGGCCGACAGTGACGAAAGCGCATGGCGCGCATTCTCCACTGCAGCGCACAATCTCCACGGCGCGGCAGCCTCTTATGGCTATCCTTCCATCGCACGCTTATGCGGATCTCTCGATCGGCTGTTGGGCGACGGCAACAAGGACGCCGGTGCGCTGATCAACCTGCACATTGAAGCCTGCAAAGCGGCAGCCCGCCTGCCTGCAGGGGCCGAAGACGCCACGTCCAAAGCAGTATGCGATGCCCTTGAAGCGCAAGTCGCCCTTAAAGCTGCGGTTTAGACCTTCACCTTTTCAAGCGGCTCCAGCGTTTGGCCATAGCCCGCTTCTTCCGGAATATGCAGGCAGGGTTTCCCGTTCTCGTCCTTCCCCACCAGCGGAAGCACCGTGACCACTGGTTCAGCACCGAACGTCTCAACAGCACTGACTGCTCCAGCCGCGCGCGCGAGTTTCTTCAGGTTCATCCGCGTTGGGAAGATAATGGTCGCCTCGCCCGAGGCCTCCATATCGAGCGCCTCGTTCGGTTCCAGCCAGACCGCGTCCGTCGTCTCCCGACCATCATAAGCCGCCACCTGCTCAGGCGGTGTCGGCGCAAGATAAAAATGGGTGTCAAAGCGCTTGGGCATCATCTCAGGCGTGATCCAGTGCCCGAAGTGGCACAGTGAATCCAACGCCAGTACAAGCTGGTGGGCTTTCATCAGTTCAACGAAACTCGCGTCCTGCCGATCAATCGCCGCCCGCATCGGAGCCAGCGCTTCGGCAACAGCTGCCCCGACGATTGGTGCCTGCGTCCCGCGGTCTGAGGTATGGCGAGCCAGCAGAATGCCGCTTTCCTCATAAGCCTCCCGTATCGCGGCAACGCGCGCCGTGCGTTCCGTGCCTTCAAAGTCACCGTCAGACAGCTCAGCCCATGCGCCTGAAGCGTCTTCGTCATTGGCCTTGCCGCCCGGAAACACCAGGGCACCGGCTGCAAAATCGATCTGGTAGTGGCGTTTCACCATCAGCACTTCCAGGCGGGGATTATCCCTGAGCAAGAGAATGGTTGCCGAGAGCCTTGGCTCGGGCGGGGCTTTTTCAGTCATGGGTCCTCCCTGCGTGTTTGTTAACGCCAAGCCCTGAATTCGTGAAAAATCAGGCCCCGCGCCTACGCGTGATCTTCAGCACACATTGGTAGGTCTTGCACTCAGCAACGCAAGACACAGCCCATGACCAACCTGCGCTCCGACCTGTTCTCCAGTCGGCTCGACGAAACACCGTCGGGTCCTCGCCTGCGATTTGAACGGGTTGTGCATCTGCAGACCGGTGAAGCCATGGGCGCGATTGCCGAGACCTATCAGCGCTTTGAAGAGCGTGCGGTCTTCGGCCCGGCGGTGCAGGCAGCAGAACGCGCCTGCCCCGCCGACTGGCTTGGCGCGCGGGTTGAGGAAGCTGCCCTCTACGCCGAGACGGCAGACCTCTCGGCGCGCCCCATCCACGTGCCCGCCCCGATTGCGGCACTCGCCCATTCGTCCACACCGCAGAAGTGCGAAAGCGCAATCCGGCGCACGCGTCTTTGTCCACAGGAAGTTGTGGTCGAGTTCGAAGACGCCGCCTTCGCCAGCGCCCCAAACGAAACAAGCCACCACATACAGAGCCTGCGGCGGCGCGGATTTCGCGTGGGTATCGACGCCCGTCGGTCCTGGACCTCCGATTGGTCCGGAACGATGATGCTTATGATCGATGCGATCCGAGTCGATATGCGCAGCCTTGAATGCGATCCCGATCTTGAAGAAAAAGTCGCGGACGCTGCCGCGTTGGGCGTCTACGTCATTGTCGACCAGCCAAAATGGCGCGATGCCGACCAACTCGCAGAGATGGGTGCGATTTGCGGCGTGCGGGCCCGCGCAGACGCTTAAGCAGCGTCCGAGGCTTCGAGCGTTTCTTTCGCCGCAGCTTCTGAATACTGGTCCAGCTTGTCGAGCAGGTAATCGAGGTCGTCTTTGGGGATGGCCTGGAATTGGGTCAGCACCCGCTCAATCATCCGCAACCGGAACCGCGCGCGATCATCATGTCCGCCATCGAGGTGGGTTTCATGATAGATCTGAACAGCGGCGCGGAATGGCGGCAACAAGCGTCGAGGAAGACCGGCGCGATCGAATACGGCCTGCAAGCCAAGCGGGCCGGCATCATGAATCATCAGCCAAACCCGATTGAACGGAACGCCCGACAATTCTGCCAGGGCATGCTCAACGAATTGCATGTGCCCCATGCACAAGGCCCGCATGATCAGCGAATGGTTGAGTCGCCCGTTGAGATTGAGCTGACCAACGAAACGCGGCAGATCGGAGACACGCCCGGCCTGCTCGACAAGGTCTATCGTCGCGCGCTCTCGGGCACCTGTCGCAAGATCGATTGCCATCTGGGCGGGGAGCTCATGGCGGTTCACGAGCAGGTCGAACATTTGGCCAGACACGAGCGAAACAAGCTTTTCAGCAATGTGCACCGGCACGTGCTCGCGGCCGATCAAAGCGCCTTTCACGGCATCGTCTTCTGGGAACCGTTTGAGCGCGGAATTGAACGCCTCGTCCGTCCAGTCTGCGCCTTGGTTTGCGCCCAGCACCCGCACGGCGTCGGTGCCGGCATGTTCCGCAATCACCTCAGAGAGCGATGGTGAGACAGTTTCCCGGCCGGCAATCGCAGCCTGCTTGGCGCTCGATGACGCAAGAACCAGTTCAATCAGGTCCCGATCGGAAAAAGCCGGCGAGTGATTGAGAACCGGGATTGCGACAGATTCCACATCCTGGGCGAGTTTCAGGGCAATCTCGCGCGGTAGGATCGGCGAGGCGCGCAGCGTGATCGACAAGGTCCGGCGAACGAGTTCGGCTGCGTCTGCAGCGAGGATCGCCATGATTTCCTCGGCAAAGGCGCGCTCTTCTTCGGTCAGCACGTCGAGCGAGATGCGGCGGCACAGCCTGTGCGCGACCGATGCGCGGGCTTCCGGCGTCTCACCCTTCATCAGGCGGACAATATCGGAATCCGTGAGTTTCGGACGCATCGATGCCACAGTCATGGACGGTTTCCCCTTGCTTGCCTTAAGGCGAGGTCTGAAGATTTCGGCTGGATCGGTTAATATCTATTTACCAGAGCGCCCGGAGCGGCGATGAGGAGGACACCCATGCTCGAAGGAATCCGCGTAGTCGAACACGCCACCTACATGGCCGCGCCCGGCGCGGGGTCGATCCTGAGTGACTGGGGCGCCGACGTTGTCAAAATAGAGCCGCCGGGGGGCGACCCGATCCGGAAATTCTTCCAGACGATCGGGACCGACATCACCGATAATCCGGTGTTCGCCTTCGATAATCGCGGCAAGAAATCGATTGTCCTCGACACCCGCACCGAAGAAGGTCAGGCCATCATGCGCCAGCTTGCGGGCGACGCAGACGTCTTCCTGACTAATGTGCGCCCGGGCGGTCTTGCCCGCTCCGGACTGGACTATGACAGCCTGAAAGCCACAAATCCGAAGCTCGTCTACTGTTCCCTGACAGGGTACGGCCTCGAAGGCGAAGACAAGGACCGGCCGGGCTTTGATGTGGCGAGTTTCTGGGCGCGATCGGGCGTCGCGGCCCTGACCATTCCCAAGGGCGAAGAGCCTTATGCGTTGAGAACGGCGTTCGGGGACCACACAACATCAATCGCCGCAGCTGCAGGCATTTGTGCAGCCCTCGTGGAAGCCACAAAGACTGGCAAGGGCCGCCTGGTCGAAGCCTCGCTGCTTCGCACAGCGCTCTATGCCATGGGGTCTGACTTCGCGATCCAGCTTTTCTTTGGCCGGATCGGATCAACCAAGTCGCGGGCTGAACAGATTCAACCCTTGATGAATTTCTTCAAATCCTCAGACGGGTCATGGATCTGCATCGTATCCCGGCAAGGCGATGTCGACTGGGCTCCGATCTGCCGGGCAACCGGGCTGGACCACCTCATTGATGATGAACGCTTCACGAAGGCCAAAGGCCGCCGGGCCAATTCAGCTGACCTCGTAGGTCTGCTCGACGAAGCGTTTGCGACCTTTACCAAGGCTGAAATGGCCGAGCGCCTCGACGCGGAAAGCATCGCATGGGCGCCGGTGCAGACGCTGGGCGAAGTCGCCAAAGATCCACAGGTCATGGCTGCGGGCGGCATTACGACAACGCCATCGGAAAGCGGCGGCGATCCTTTCCAGTCGCCCGCATCGCCGATCCGGTTTCCGGGTGCAGACGATGGCCCAAAGGGGCCAGCACCGAAGCCCGGTGAGCACACGCGCGACGTCCTCGAACAGTGTGGCCTGTCTGGCGACCAGATCGATGACTATTTCGGACGCGGCATCGTCGCCTGACGCTCAGGGGTTTCAGGCTGGGCAAATGTCGTCCATGTGGGCGCAATGGCCTGGACCAAGACCTTTACCGACCTCGAACCCATGCGACTCAACAAGTGGCTCGCACAGGAAGGCGTGTGCTCGCGCCGCGAGGCCGAGACGCTGATCGCGCGCGGCCAGATCTTCATCAATGGCGCTATGGTCGCTGAGCCGGGCCGAAAACTCTCGCGCGGTGAAGTCGTCTCGCTCGGCGAAGCGGCGACCGATCGTCTTGGCGCTCAAATCACCGCAATTGTCCACAAGCCAGTCGGCTATGTTTCTGCCCAACCCGAAGACGCTCAGGTGCCCGCGGCCCGGCTTGTCACGAAGGCCAATCTCCACGGAGACGCGGACGTTGTGCCCTCTTCACGGACCTCCTTTGCGCCGCTTGGCAGGCTTGATCAGGACAGCCGCGGATTACTGCTCCTGTCTGAAGACGGTGTCCTCGCCAAAGCCGTGATCGGCCCTGAGTCCCAACTCGAAAAAGAATACCTCGTCCGCGTTACCGGCGAGGTGAACGAGGCGAAGGTGAAGAAGCTGCGCCACGGCCTCAGCCTCGACGGGCGGCGGCTGAAGAAAGCCAAGATCACCGGAGCTGGGCCGAACGTGCTGCGGTTCGTGCTTCGCGAAGGGCGCAACCGCCAGATCCGGCGCATGTGCATGCTGGTCGACCTGGAAGTTACCGATCTTATCCGTGTAAGGATTGGATCGCTGAAGCTGGGTGACCTGCCGGAGGGAAAATGGCGACCGCTTCTGCCTGAAGAACGCGAGCAGATGATCGAAGATGCGCGGCCGCGCATGCAGCCTGCGGACGTGGCGAGGCGCTCCAAGCCTAGGCCTAGTCCAAAGCCGGCCGAGCGCGCCGAGGAGAAAAAGCCTAGCCGCCCGCCGGCTCGGAAACCGTCTCAGCCGCCATCTCGCGGGTCATCGAAACCCGGTTCCGGAAATCGTAAGCCGCGTCCGACCCGGCCGGGCGGACCGTCTTCTCGCGGGTCAGGACCGCGCCCGAAACGGTAACCGTCTCGCGGATGTCTGTCGGCGCGTCATCGTCTAATCCGTCGTGATACAGAACCAGGCTGAAGCCGTCATCAGCCACCTCGAAGGATACGTCAGCTGTAACGGGCCTCGACTTTGGGGCCGTCGGCACCGGCAGCAACCGTGTCCAGAGCAGCGTTCAGATCGGCGAGATAGGCATCGACCACTTCAGCATGTTTTGGACTCAGCATCAGGTGGAGACTTGGCGGCTCTTT
>JBCBWQ010000106.1:0-8987 GCA_039817025.1 Pseudomonadota bacterium
CTGCCGCGGGTTCGTGTTGTAAAGACGTGGATCAGGATCGACGCGGCAGACACGGCTGAGGCCCAGCGGGACGAGCGCGAACCCTCGCATCCGTGCGGCGGCGACTGTGAGCGCCGAACCAACGCACATCTTTTTTCAGCGTGGCGCAAAGCGCCGCCGCACGCCGGCCCGTCTTTGTTGGGGGCTTGGGACGAGACCAGCAGACCCGGAGGCGTCCGCGCCGTCCGGCGTTTTGTGCTGCACCTATGTCTCGCGGCGCACAACACCTATGCACCGCACGCCCCTAATGCGGGCCCGCCCCAGACGCTACCTTTCGCTCAACGCAAACAAGAAAGGAGCGTGACATGATTGATATCCGCCGGTTCAACGACCTCGGCCGCTTCGACAATGACTGGCTGGCCGCCCGTTACCACTTCTCCTTCTCGCACTATTTCGACCCCAACCGTATGGGCCACGGCAAGCTGCGGGTCTGGAACGATGACACCATCCGCGCCGGCACCGGTTTCCCGCCCCACGGCCATGAGTCGATGGAAATCATCACCTATGTCCGCAAGGGCGCGATCACGCACAAGGATTCGCTCGGCAATGAAGGCCGGACCGAAGCCGGTGACGTGCAGGTGATGAGCGCTGGCTCAGGCGTGCGCCATTCAGAGTGGAACGCAGAGGCCGAAGACACACAGATCTTCCAGCTCTGGATCGAACCTGCCGAACAGGGCGGTGCGCCAGACTGGGGTGCCAAGGCCTTCCCGAAAGCCGACCGTGCCAATGCCTGGGTGACCCTCGCGAGCGGAGACACTGCCGACGATGCCCTGCCCATTCGGCAGAATGCAAAGGTCCTCGGCGCCACCCTGGGCACGGGCCAGTCGCTGACCTACACGCTCACCGAAGGCCGCAAGGGCTACGTCGTCCTCGCCGCCGGTTCAGTGAAGCTGGGCGAAACGGTCCTGAGCGCCCGCGATGGCGCAGCCCTGACCGGGCCGGACACCTTCACCTTCACAGGCGTGGAGGATGCCGAACTGGTCTTCGTCGATACGATTTGACGATGGAAAACGGGCCAGCGTATGACCGGCGCGTCGAAGAACAGGAGCGAGCATGGTCTCCCTTGATGCGCATGGCTGGACGCTGGCCCTCAATCCGCACGCCGGGGGCACGGTGGAGCGTCTCGCCTATGGGGGCTCGCCCATCCTGAGATCCGCTCAGCCCGGCGCGGAAGCGCCGACAGAGTCGGCCGCGTTCCCGCTATTCCCGTTCTCGGGCCGCATCGAGAATGGTCGTTTCGATTGGGATGGCAGTGCGATCGCGCTGCCCCCCAACTTCCCGCCGGAGCCCCACGCCATCCATGGCGAATGCTGGGCAAAGCCCTGGATCATCGCGTCCCAGGATGCAGACGCCATCACCCTTACCCGCGAGCATTCCGGCGAAGGCTGGCCCTGGCGCTATCGCTCGTCACAAGGGGTCACGCTGTTGCCCGGAGCCGCACGCGTAGACCTTGCCCTGACCAACATCGATACGCGCCCAATGCCCGCCGGTCTTGGCTGGCACCCCTATTTCCCGCGGCAGGGCGCAACCCTGACCGCAAACGTTTCCGGGATCTGGAAATCCAACGGCAAGACCTTGCCGACCCGAAGCAGTGCGCTGGGTCCTGCCAATAACCTGAACGCCCCGCGCCGGGTCGACACGCTGACACTCGACCACTGCTTCACCGCCAGCAACGGCCATGCCCGGATCGACTGGACCGATGGCCCAACGCTGGACATGCGCTTTGAAAGCCCGCTCGATTATCTCATCGTCTTCGTGCCGCCGGGCGAAGACTTCTTCTGCGTCGAACCCGTCAGCCACGCCCCAAATGCGGTGAACGTACCCGCGGACGCCGGCCAACGGACGCTGGCACCGGGCGAAACCTTATCCGCCTCAATCATGCTTGCGGTAAGCTAGACCGCGCGCAGGTCTGCCCCGACACGGTCGAGCACGCCATTTACGAAACGCGCTTCGTCGCCTTCCTCGAAGAAGTCGTGGGCGAGGGAGACATACTCATCGATGATGACAGCGTTGGAGAGCTCAGGATGGATGATGAACTCCGCCGCTGCCGCCCGGAGGATTGCCCGACTCGTGGCATCGAGCCGGCTGAGCTTCCACCCATTCGCAAGGCGTTCGCGCACCGCACTGTCCACACGGGCCTGGTGCTCGACAACGCCATGGACGACCGCCTTGAAGATATCGGGGTCGGCTTCTTCCACGGGTTGCTCGTCCGCGCCGACGCCCAGTCGGTCATCCATAAAGTCCCGGATGACCGCCTTGGCGCTCTTGCCAGTTTGCTCCATTTCATACAGCGCCTGCACCGCCGCCAGCCGTGCCCCGGCCCGCCGCGCGCGGATAACCTCGAATGGAAGCTTCGGATCACTCATCGCACGAATTGCTTGCGCAGCTTGATCATCTCAAGACAAGCGCGCGCAGCATCAGCGCCTTTGTTCTTCTGCTTCCGGTCAGCGCGGGCCCACGCCTGGTCCTTGTTCTCACAGGTCAGGATTCCGTACCCGATGGCCTGCCGCCGATGGACGATCAGGTCCATGAGTCCGCGGGCGCTCTCGCCGCACACATAGTCATAATGAGTCGTCTCGCCCCGGATCACACAGCCAAGCGCCAATGCACCGTCGAACCGCCCACAATCCGCAGACATGGCCACGACGCCGGGCAGCTCAAACGCTCCCGGCACCACAATCGTTTCGACGCTCGCCCCAGCGGCTTCGAGCACTTCGGCAGCGCCGGCTTCGAGCTCAAGAGTGATGTCTTCATAGTAGCGCGAAGTGGCAATCAGCACGCGGTCAGTCATCGGGATCAGCCTTCATTTGTGTCCGGGTCGGTAAGCGGTCGCCAGCCCTCTATGCTCAGGCCGTATCCGTCAAGGCCTGCAACGCGGGTGGGCTGCGTGTCGGACAGATACACCATCCGGCGCACACCGAGATCGCGCAGGATCTGCGCGCCAACGCCGTATTCCCGCAGGGGCGTTGTTGGATCGGCCGGCTCTTCGGTCTTGGCCCCAAGCCGTACGGCCAATGCGTTGGGGCGCATCGTATTCACGAACACAATCACACCCGGCTGCCGCGTGGCTGCGATACACTTCATCGCTTTCTCGACAAGCCCTTCACGCGGGCCGCGTTCGCCGAGGATATCAGCCAGCACATCTGTGCGGTGGACGCGCACCAGCGTTTCGGAATCCGGCGCGACGTCGCCATGGACAATCGCAATATGTTCTGAATTGTCCAACGTATTGCGGAAAACCACCGTACGGAACCCGTCCCCGAAGGCGCTCTCAAGCGGTGCCTCGATACGGCGTTCCAGGAAGCGGTCATTCTTGCGCCGCCACGCGATCATGTCCGCGATGGTGCCGATCTTCAGATTATGGAACTGGGCAAAGGTCACAAGCTCCGGCAGGCGCGCCATGGTGCCGTCATCGTTCATGATCTCACAGATCACACCAGCCGGATACAGCCCAGCCATGCGCGAAATATCGACAGCGGCCTCGGTGTGGCCTGCGCGGACCAGCACGCCGCCATCGCGCGCCACCAGCGGGAATACATGGCCAGGCGAAACGATGTCATCGGCATCCTTGGTGGGATCGATCGCAACCTGCACCGTATGGCTCCGGTCCTGCGCAGAAATACCGGTCGTGACGCCCTCTCTGGCTTCGATCGAAACGGTGAAGGCCGTTTGCATGCTCTCGCGGTTGTCGCGCGCCATCATGTCAAGATTGAGCGCGCGCGCTCGTTCAGCCGTCATCGCGAGACAAATCAGGCCGCGACCAAACTTTGCCATGAAGTTGACTGCCTCAGGCGTCGCAAAGCTGGCGGGAATGATCAGGTCGCCTTCGTTCTCGCGGTCCTCGGCGTCGACGAGAATATACATGCGCCCGTTGCGGGCCTCGTCGATAATCTCGTCGATGGAAGAAATCGCAGCGGAAAAGTCTTCAGCCATCAGGGGTCTCCGCGCCGGGGGCATCATGACCGATCATTCGCGCCACATAGCGCGCCAGCATATCGATCTCGAGGTTCACTTTCGAGCCAGGCTTCAAATCGCTCAGCGTCGTCTCTGCCCACGTGTGAGGAATGATCGCAAGCTGGAAGTCACCGTTCGGCAGCGCATCCGCCACGGTGAGCGAAACACCATCGACGGCCGCAGACCCCTTCCGGGCAAAGTACCGCGCAATGTCTGCGGGCGGGCGGATCGTCAGGCGCCAGCTCTGGCCTTCTGGTTCGACCGAGACGACCTCGCCAATTCCGTCCACATGGCCAAAAACAAAGTGACCACCCAGCTCATCGCCGAGCTTGAGCGACTGTTCCAGATTGACGCGCGTGCCCTCCTGCCAGGTGCCAAGGATCGTCACGTTCAGAGTCTCTGGCACCGCCTCGACGGCAAACCAGGAACCATCGCCGTTCGTGCCGAAATCGACAACCGTCAGGCAAACACCGGAATGCAGAATTGAGGCACCCATCTCGATTTGCTCGTGGGGATACCGGCAGCTGACTGCAAACCGCGTCAGCCCATTGCGATGCTCGGCTTTGCGCACCGTTCCAACATCTGTGACCAGGCCTGTGAACATCAGTCTATTCCTTCTCAGGCTTTCACATAGGTGTCGAGCGTATCGTCCCCAATCCTTTCCGTAGCGGTAAGCATCCATCGCGGCGCAGCAGCCATGTCGGACAGGCCCAACCCGGCAATCGCCGGAAAGCCGTCACCACCAATCAGGATCGGAGCCCGGAACCAGTGCAACGTGTCCACCAGCCCCGCGCGGATAAAGCTCGCTGCCAGCGTCCCGCCCCCTTCGAGGAAGATCGATGACAGCCCCTCCACGTCGGCGCGCTCCAGAAGGGCTTTCGGGTCAACGTGCCCCGTGGCATCGCCGCAGGGCCACACATCAACGCCTGCCGCAGCCAGCACATCATGCCCGGCCTCAGCAGTCGCGGCTACGACACGCCCCATGCCGGTCGACGCAGCCAAACGCCCTTCCGGCGGCAACCGCCCGCTGCTGTCGGCAACAATCCGAACAGGCTGGCGCGCAGGCGGCGGCACGGTTCGGGCCGTCAGCAACGGATCATCGGCCAGTGCGGTACCGATACCGACAAGGACTGCATCATGGGCCGCACGCATTTCGTGCACCCGAGCGCGGCTCTCCGCAGACGTGATCCACTGGCTTGTCCCATCGGCAAGAGCAATCCGCCCATCCAGCGACGTTGCCAGCTTCAGGGTCACCGATACCGGCACGGCCTATGCCTCGCCTGCATCATCGTCTTCATCGAAATCCGCACCCTTGATGAACTCGGCAAAGTCACCGGGGTCGCGGAAATCCTTGTAAACGCTCGCATATCGCACGTATCCCACAGGATCGATGTCCTTCAGCGCGGCCATGACCAACTCACCCACCGCATTGCTGTCGATCTCACCATCACCTGCGCTTTCGAGCTGGCGGATAATACCCGATACCATCTGGTCGATCTGCTCGGCATCCACCGGACGTTTGCGCAACGCGATCTTCACAGACCGGGCAACCTTCTCCCGGTCAAACGGGGCGCGTTTGCCGTCCCGCTTCACGACCATGATGTCCCGAAGCTGCACGCGCTCAAACGTCGTGAAACGGCCGCCGCAGACCTCGCAGGCCCTCCGGCGGCGCACAGCCGTATTCTCTTCGGCCGGACGGGAGTCCTTTACCGCCGTATTCTCAGTGCCGCAAAACGGACACCGCACCTAGAGACCAAGCCCCTCATAGATCGGGAACCGCTCCGTCAGCGCAATGACCTCGCTGCGAACCTTGTCCTCGGTGGCCGTGCTGTCGCCCTTGGACAGGGCATCAACAACCTCGCCAATCCAAGCGCCAATCTGGGTAAATTCTGCAACGCCAAAGCCCCGCGTGGTGCCTGCAGGCGAGCCAACGCGCACGCCGCTGGTCACCGCTGGCTTCTCCGGATCAAACGGCACGCCATTCTTGTTGCAAGTGATGTAAGCCCGCTCCAGCGCCTCTTCGGCAGCGTTGCCTTTCACGCCCTTGGGCCGAAGGTCGATCAACGCCACGTGCGTGTCCGTGCCGCCGGAAACGACCGCATAGCCACTCTCGACCAGAGCGCCCGCCATGGCCTGCGCATTGGCGACGACATGAGCCGCATATTGCTTGAACTCAGGACGTAGCGCTTCGCCAAACGCCACAGCCTTGCCCGCGATGACATGCATCAGCGGACCGCCCTGGATGCCAGGGAACACCGCAGAATTCACCTTCTTCGAAATATCCGGGTCATTCGTCAGCACCATTCCGCCGCGTGGCCCACGCAAGGTCTTGTGGGTCGTCGTGGTCGCCACATGGCAGTGATCAAGCGGATTGGGGTGAGCCTCACCGGCAACCAGACCGGAAAAGTGCGCCATATCAACGAGGAACCATGCCCCGACACGATCGGCGATGTCACGGAAACGCTTGAAATCGATCTGGCGCGGATAAGCCGAGCCACCCGCAATTATCAATTGCGGCTTATACTCATTGGCCAGACGCTCGACTTCATCGAAGTCGATCAGGTGGTCATCCTCGCGAACGCCATACTGGATGGCATTGAACCATTTGCCAGACTGGTTTGGCCGCGCGCCATGGGTCAGGTGACCGCCAGCCGCCAGGCTCATGCCGAGAATGGTGTCACCCGGCTTTATAAGCGCCTGAAACACGGCCTGATTGGCCTGGCTGCCAGAATTCGGTTGAACGTTGGCGTAGTCACAGTTGAACAGGGCCTTGGCTCGATCGCGCGCCAACTCCTCCGCAATATCAACAAACTCGCAGCCGCCATAGTAGCGTCGGCCCGGATACCCTTCGGCATACTTGTTCGTGAGGATCGACCCCTGCGCCTCAAGCACGGCACGGCTGACGATGTTCTCAGACGCAATGAGTTCGATCTGCTTTTGCTGGCGGGTCTGTTCCTTCTCGATAGCCGCAAACAACTCTGCATCGCGCGAGCTGAGGGGTTCGCTGAAGAAATCGGAGGAACCGATCGTTGGGCTGGCGGCAGTATCCGGCATGGTCACTCCTCGTTTGGTGAGTCGCTCGACACTTAATTGCGGTGCCCACGCACAGCAAGCGTGACACGCTGCCATTGGCGGCACATCGCGCTATCGCCAGTCTCAAGTATTACTGATGTAAATTCGCATTCTGTTGTGTTAATTACAGGATGGTGAGGTATTGGGCGCATCTTGGTTGGGACAATACTAATGACGCAGAGCTTAGAACCCGACGATATCGACGCCGTTGATCTGCTTGATATGACGACACAAATTGTCTCAGCTTTCGTCAGTCGTAACGCGATGTCTGTGGAAAGTCTGACGGATCTCATCCAAGACGTTCACAAAACATTGTCTGCCCTGAACCGCGAAACGGCTGCGGGGAGTCAACGCGTACCCGCCGTTCCGATCGACAAATCGATCACGCCTGACCACATCATCTGTCTGGAAGACGGGCGCAAGCTGAAGATGCTCAAGCGCTATCTCCGCTCACGCTATGACCTCTCACCGGAGGAGTATCGCGCGCGGTGGGGCCTGCCCGCGGACTATCCGATGGTCGCACCTAACTACGCAAAGCGCCGCTCTGAATTTGCCAAGCAGATCGGGCTGGGCCGCAAGACCTAAAGCGCCTTGACTGCTTCGAGTACGCGTTCGGCCAGAGCGAGGCTGGAGGTCAATCCCGGGCTCTCAATGCCGAACATATGGACCTGACCGGGTGCGCTGTGCTCCTCGGGTCCCATAATCGAAAAGTCCGCTGCCCCCTGCCCCGGACCAGAAATTTTGGGCCGAATGCCGGAATAATCGGGATGCAGTGCGCCGTCCTGAAGATCCGGCCAGTAGGCGCGGATCGCGTCATAGAAGGAATCCGCGCGGGATGGATCGACGCGGTAATCGATCTCATCCAGCCATTCCACGTCCGGGCCGAATCGAGCCTGACCGCCCAGGTCGATTGTCAGGTGCACGCCAAGCCCTCCGGGTTGCGGCACGGGGTAGATCAAACGGGAGAACGGCGCACGGGCCGACAGCGTGAAATAATTGCCCTTGGCAAAGTAAGGCGTTGGCACGGATGCGGTATCAATGCCCTCGATCGCCGCCGCCACCGTGGGCGCGTGAAGACCAGCGCAATTGATCAAGGTGTTCGCTGTGACGATGCAAGGCTCTGCGCCCTCGCACCACAGCTTGGTTCGCCCATCTGACTGGACTTCACCGCGGGACACACGGGTCTCGAAGGCGATCATCGCACCATGGTCCTCAGCCTCGCCTTGCAGCGCGACCATGTAGCCGTGGCTGTCGAGAATGCCGGTCGAGGGCGACCAGATTGCCGCTTTGACGTTCAGGCCCGGTTCCGCAGCCATCGCGGCATCACCGCTGATTATCTCAAGGTCGGACACACCATTGGCCGCGCCTTTCCCCTGGATGGTCTCCAATTCGTCAGCTTCGGCCTCAGTGCTGGCCACGATGAACTTCCCGCACTGGCGGTGATCGATGGATCGGCTTTGCAGGAACTCGTAAAGCAAGGCCTTGCCGCGCACGCAGGCCTCGGCTTTGAGCGACCCTTGCGGATAGTAGATTCCCGCGTGGATGACTTCGGAATTGCGGGCACTGGTTTCCGTGCCGATTCCGGACGCGGCTTCAATGACGAGAACATCGCGCCCGGCCCGTGCGCAGGCGCGCGCAACGGCCAAACCAACGACGCCAGCGCCAAGGACAACACAATCAGCATCGAATTCGGCATGATCGCCCATGAAATTCTCCGTCGGGTCGCAATTGTTCGCTAAAGTAAAACCGTCAAGATCATTGCAAGACTCTTGCTAGCCGGGTGGCATGCCCCTTGCGTTTGAGGGGCTTGTTCATTCAACAGGTGCCGGTATCGCACGGCACATAAGGCACAGATCTAGTCTGGGGAAATTTCATGCGCGTACTCTTCACCGGTGCCGACGGTTATATTGGTGCCCTGCTCG
>JBCBWQ010000107.1:0-8896 GCA_039817025.1 Pseudomonadota bacterium
ACAGGGCCGAAGAAAGACACCAAGCCGCCGGCACCAAGAATGTTGAAGATGTTCGAACCCAGCACGTTTCCGACAAGGATCTCGCCGCGTTTTCTGAGCACAGCCGCAATGCCTGCACCGATCTCTGGGAGTGACGTTCCAACAGCAAGAAGGGTCAGCCCTATGAATTCTTCGGAGATGTCAAAGCCTCGAGCAATCCCCACGCCGCCATCTACAATCAAGTTTGCTCCTAGCGGCAAGCCGATCAGGCCAATGAGCGTAAAGCCTGCGGCACGTCGCAAGGATAAGGTGTCGGGCTCCTCGTCAACGTCATGAGCAGGGGATCCACGCATCGCGAAGTACGTAATGACGGCGTAAACGAACAACGCCCCAAGGAACAACACTGCAACACCAGCGTGCAACGGCGAAATGGCTGTGATGCCAATCCAGATTGCGGTTGTGATCAACATCGCCGAAAGCGCCAATCGCTCGCCGCTGCTTCCCGTGGCAAGCGGCGCGACCAGGGCGGGAAGGGAAAGCACCAACCAGATGTTGGCAATGTTCGAGCCAACAATGTTTCCTAAGGCAAGCTCAGGGTACCCATTCAGCGCCGCATCAACCGCAACCACCATTTCTGGGGCGGACGTCCCGAAACCAACGATGAATATCCCGCCAATAAGTGCTGGCACGCCTAAGCGCTTAGCGAGCGATGCGGCACCGTTCACAAGAACGTCGCCAGCAATTGCAAGCACGATTAGCCCGCCGACCAGCGACAGGATATGGACGGACAGTCCTGACATTATGGCCAAGCGGCCTTAGTCGAAGCGTTTGAACTCAATCAAGTTCAACAGTCCAAAGAGGGCGACCACAGCGCCCATCGCGATCAACGCATACATAGGAAAACTCCTCCAAAACAGGTTACGACTCTGCCACCTACAAGTAATCAGGCCGTTTGGCGAGAATTTCCAGCAGGATTGCAGACAATGATAACGTCGCTAAGAACCCGACTGTTCCAATCCTGGTTCCGATTCAGTCGTTCCGTCACCTTCGGCGTGCGTGCGATCGTCTCAAACGAACGTGGCGAAGTGCTGGTTGTCAGACACACCTATGTGGATGGGCTATACCTCCCCGGCGGGGGAGTGGAGCGAAATGAAACGGCCTATGACGCAATTCAAAGGGAACTCATTGAAGAAGCCGGGGTGAAAATAATGGATCTACCAAAACTGTTCGGTGTCTACTCGAACCACCACGTCTTCAGGAATGACCATGTTGTCTGCTTCCACATTCAGAACTGGCAGCAGGTCGAGATGACAAGCCAAGGCGAAATTTCTGAGGTTCTCTGGATCGATCCGGAAGCGCCGCCAACAGACTGCACTCCTGGCACAAAAAGGCGTCTCAAAGCCCTTGTGGCGGGCTGGGAAAGCGATCACGCCTTTTGGTGAGCCGCGACCATCACATAAGGCTGTCCGCGTAGCTCAGCACCGCTGGTAGTGCCATGAACACGGCAAATCCGATGAGCATGAACCAGAGCGATAGCTGGGATTGTTGTCGCGAGCGAGCCATGTCTCGGTTTCAAGCCTGAATCGGGCTGAGAAAAGGCGGGGCCAAGGCAATTGAATCCGAAACCTTAACTCGGGATTAGGTCCGGTCTGAGACCCTGACAGTGGCGGGTTCATCCCCTTTTCCCGCCGCCACGGCCAGCCGCGTTCTTGAATGACGCGATGAACGGCTATTACGACCGCGCCTATTCCCCTCAGGCGCGGTCGTTTCCGTTTTCGCGTCGGGCCGCGACTATATATTGAAGCGCCGTGTAAACTGACAGTGCTGCGGCAATCCAAAGCAACCCAACAAGCAAAATTGCAATCGGTCCGGGCGATGAAGCGAGTGTTGCCGGCTCTGCTTCACGCGGTGCGAGTGCGAGCGGGACAAGAAGAGCTGCAATCGCGATCATTTCCAGCGTCGTCTTCCACTTTGCCATGGCGGAAACAGCGACGGTGGATTGCCCCAACCGGGTCATTCGCAACATCGTCATGCCGATATCGCGTGTAATAATGATTAGCGCTGGAATCGCGAGGGCCATTCCCCCAATCATCAACCAGAGACCGACTAGCGCACCTGCAACGAGCAGTTTGTCCGCTATCGGGTCGAGCCAGACGCCGAACCGCGAGTGTGCGTTCAGCGCCCTTGCGAGGACCCCGTCACCAAAGTCGGTTAGCGCTCCAGCAACAAATGCGAGTAGTGCCAATTGAGCCCAAAGATGCTCCAACGTGGCGCGTGTTTCGAAGGATGCGTCCGTGTCGGCAGAGAACTGAACCGATGCTTTCCAGCAAGACCAGAGCACAACCCCCGCGAGGAGGCACCGCGCAATCGTTAGAGCATTGGGAAGCCATTTCAGGTCCATGAAGGCGAGTGTGGCTTACTCACAAATTCCAGCGTCACAAGCGCTGATGACGTCGGATATCCAATCAGTGTAGCCTTGGAGGTTGGTGTAGCGACCGCCATACTCTCCTTCGCAGAAGCCGCCCGTGCTTTGATTTTGCTCGACAACAGAAAGTACGCCTACAACGACCTTCGAACCGTCGTCTTCGGCCACATAAAGTGGTCCGCCACTATCGCCGATGCACGGACCGGCACCATTACGGCTTGCGACATTGATGGTTGCAGGCCCGGCATTTGTGATTGTCAGCTCTGCGGCTAACAAGTCGTTCGACAGCCCCTGATCGAAGCCCGTGAGCCCCCAGCCAGCCATACCTGCAACTGGATAGGTGACCGGGCTGAGCCGCTTCTGTGTGGCTCCGTATGCAGCGATCGGTACCTGGGTGATCGTTTCAATGGTGTCCGGTTCAACGCGAATGAGGGCGATGTCATTGCGATAGTTTCCCGAAGCGCCTGAATAGGCAGCATGGCAAACCGCTCGCGTTCCGGAAACGGGAACGGCCAGCGGACTGGACAAAGTCTCGGTGCCGGTGACAAGGCGTAGTTCGTCATAGTCCTCGTCGATGCAGTGCGCCGCGGTGATGAACCAGTTCTCTGCAATCCGGGTTGCACCACAATGGCCACTGGATACACCGCCGGACGATGTTAGCCGCCGTGGCTCGAGTTTTACGATGCCTGGTGCGCTCGCCAGCGACGCGGCCAGTCCGTTGACGGTCGCCCCCCCAAATCGAGGTTCTGCAACCGTATCCACGCCGGCCATGGCTGCAACCGTTAGCGTCTCTTGCTCTGGACGTGTCAGGCCGCAGGAGCGCGCGTTGAGTTCCGCCAGGCTAGAGACGACTTGAGTCACGGTATTTTCGGGCGAAGGCGGTTGCTCGACAGGAACGGATGCTTCCACGGAATCATTGTTTTCCTCGGAATTCTCGTCGTCATTGGCTTCATTGCTGATTGGCTCAGTTGGCTCCACGACATCAGCGTTCTCAACCGGTTCAGTCGGCAAAGGATTGGTTTCGGGGGCAGCCTGCGGCGTCTCTTCCATCCCAGGCAGTCGAATGGCGTCGCAGCCAGAAAGAAGAACGGCTGCTGCCGCGATACCCAAATGCGAGAACACTTTCATCACTCTATCCCCTTTATGAGCGCGTTAAGGTTAACGCCTGCGACGATGGCAGGGTCAATCCCCTTCGTCATCATAACCAATCAAACGGAGTGGTTTCGCGCGGCGGCCTTCCAACTCCGCCCAACGAACAAGGGCGTCTTCGCGCCCATGCGTGACCCAAAGTTCCTCCGGATTTACATCTCTGACGGTCGTCGTAAGTTCATCCCAGTCGGCATGGTCCGACAAGATAAGAGGGAGTTCGACACCGCGTTGCTTGGCCCTCTGACGAACGCTCATCCAGCCTGATGCAAAAGCAGTCACAGGATCCGGGAAACGCCGCCCCCACTTGTCTGCAAACGATGACGGCGTGCCCAGAATGATCTGACCTCGAAACTGCTCAGCTTCACCGCGTTGGCCTTTTTCCAGAGTTGCCGGTGCTAGTGGCCCAAGGTCCACGCCATGTGTTTCGTATAGCTCGCAAAGCCCCAGGAGCGCTCCATGGATGTAAAGCGTCCGGTCATAGCCCGCTTCCCGTAACAAGCGAATTACGCGTTGCGCTTTGCCAAGTGCATAAACGCCAACGAGGTGACTCCGGTTCGGAAATGTCTCAACGCTTTTGAGTAGCTTGGCGATTTCGCCGCGATCATCAGGGTGCCTGAAAACGGGTAATCCGAAGGTTGCCTCGGTAATGAACACATGGGTTCCAGGCACGGGCTCAAAAGGCCGGCACGTTGGGTCCTGGCGTCGCTTATAGTCCCCCGTGCAGACCATGCGGAGCCCCTTGTACTCGACCACGGCTTGGCCGGAACCAAGGATGTGCCCCGCGGGCGAGAACCAGACCGTTACGCCATTGATTTCCACGGTCTCTCCAAATTCGAGAGCCTGGCGGGAGGTCGTAAACTGCTCACCATACCGCGCAGCCATAATGTCAATTGTTGCCGGCGTCGCCAGTACGGCACCGTGCCCGGCGCGGGCATGGTCGGCGTGCCCATGCGTTACCACAGCCCGGTCAACTGCGCCGCGCACAGGATCAATGTAAAAGTCGCCAATCGGGCAGTAGAGGCCCTGTGGCGTCGGATGAAGCAAAAGATCTGGCCGCAGCATGCAACCAATATAGGCGGTGTGATCTTTACTGACGACCGGTTGGATTGCCTGGCGTGCGCTCATCCGTTGGTGGAAGCACGACACGGCCAACATTGCCGAACAGTTGCTCCAATACGCCCAATTCCCGGCCACGTGTCGCCGTTTCCCGGGCTGCGTAGCTGATGACTTCGCCATCGTCGGCATCGTAGGTCAACACCTCATCAACGACGTTCTCGTCGGTGAATCGGATGGCGACGACACTTCGCTGAGACACCTTGGGCCTGAAGTAAGCCAGGCGATCTCGCGTTGAGGACATGTATACCCAGGTGTTGTCGTCAAAAATGCTTTTCGTAGACGGCGACCCAAGCCGCGCCAGAACACTGGTACGCGTGTCGACACCGGGTTCGACATCTGCCGGCGCAGCTTCGTCCACGATATAGCCGTGAAAGTCGCGGGTAGGGGTGCAGCCAGCCATTAGAGCCAGGCTGGCCGCGACAAGAAGGACACGTCCGGTCATTGGAAACTCCTGATCTGCGCGCATACGTACAAGGTCGGTCTTAAACTTGGCAAGGATTGGGTGCATTGGTCTTGCGAATCTTGAAATCGCTTTTTGGCGATCGTGAACCGCCCGAAACTGGTCGCGCATACGACTCTGTGATGTCTGCAGCCCTAGACCCAACCCTCTATCAGTTGGGATTGGCCGAGGACACATTTGATGGCCGCTTTACGATGGTGACCATCCATGCAGCCCTCGTAATGCGCCGGCTGCGAGAGTGCGGAGAGGAGGGGCGCGCGCTGGCGGATGCGCTCTACAAGAAGGTTTTCTCCGGCTTCGACTACGCGCTTAGAGAAAAAGGGACAGGCGACGCAACGATCGCCAAGAAGGTGAGGCGATTAGGGGAATCCTTTTTCGGTCTGGCGCGAGCGCTCGACGCGGCGTTGAGCGACTCTGCGACGTCCAACACCCTCGAAACCGTACTTGAGCGCAATGGGATTTCTCCTGACTTGGCCGAACACGTCGCGAATATCGACAAGTCACTCGCATCACAGGACGATCAAGCTGTCCTTGCTGGAGAGTTTGCGTGGCAAACAGTTAAAGCGTAATGCCGTTGCGTAATCGGCGTGACCTGCCTAGGTTCGCGTCACAGGTGGGCGTAGGCCCAAACTGCACAACCGCGGGCCGTTCGATGATCTTATCAATCGATGCAATGGGCGGCGACGATGCGCCCAATGTGGTGATCTCTGGATTGGCGAAAGCAAGTGTCGAGAGCGCCGACACATTCCTTCTTCACGGAGACAGCAATCGGCTTGAGCCAATGCTTGCAGACTACCCAGGTCTGCGGGGCCGCGCCGAAGTTCGACACACCGATTTGACCGTAAAATCCGGGGACAAGCCTTCACAAGCTTTGCGGCGGGCCAAGGGCACGAGTATGTGGAATGCCGTGGACAGCGTGAAATCAGGCGAAGCCAATGCTGCGGTTTCTGCAGGCAACACTGGCGCTCTGATGGCGATCTCGATGTTAGCCCTGAGAAAAATGGAAGGGGTGCACCGTCCTGCCATGACTGCAATCTGGCCGACCATGACCGGGCGTACCGTGGTGTTGGATGTGGGTGCAAATCTTGAGGCCGATGCGGCGCAACTCCTCACATTCACAATCATGGGCGAGGCTTTTGCCAGAGCGATTACGGGCAAAGCTGAGCCAACCGTCGGGCTTTTGAATATTGGTTCTGAAGAGCTTAAGGGGCACGACGATGTCCGAGAGGCGGCTGAGCTTATTCGTCAATCTGGTTTGGGGCTAAACTATATCGGTTTTGTTGAAGGCGATGATATATCCGCAGGGGTGGTAGACGTCGTCGTTACGGATGGATTTACAGGCAATGTTGCACTGAAAACCGCCGAGGGCACCGCACGGCTCGTTGCGTCCTACGTCCGGGACGCGTTGACATCCAGCGCATTCGCAAAAGCAGGCGCCGTTCTGGCATCCTCAGGTCTTAGGTCCCTGCGCGAACGCATGAATCCGAGCAATGTAAATGGCGGTGTGCTGCTCGGCCTCAACGGTTTGGTTGTGAAAAGCCATGGTGGAACCGATGCCGACGGCTTTGCAACGGCTGTGAAGCTGGCCAGCACCCTCGCGGCGAGTTCATTCCCCAGCGAGGTTGCCGCGAACCTTGCAAGGGTATCTGCCCACACGTCGGCAGCATAGAAAGGGCCCACTTATGGGATCACTTTGCAGCGTCATCGAAGGCGTCGGTGGATATTTGCCAGAACGGGTTCTCACGAACGCTGATCTGGCCAATATGGTCGACACATCAGATGAGTGGATCAAGGAACGCACTGGGATCAGCGAGCGCCACATTGCCGCTGAAGGGCAGACCACGTCCGATATCGCGACAGAAGCCGCCAGGGCTGCGCTCAAGCATGCCGGAATTGATGTTTCGGAAGTCGATCTGATTGTCCTGGCGACAACGACACCGGACCAGACTTTCCCTGCCACGGCCACTGCCGTGCAAGCGAAACTGGGGATCACTCAAGGGGCGGCCTTCGATGTGCAGGCGGTATGCTCCGGGTTTCTGTTCGCACTCGCTACTGCAGACTCAATGCTCAAGCAGGGGCTGTTCTCTTGTGCGATTGTAATCGGAGCGGAAACCTTCACCCGAATCTTGGACTGGTCTGATCGGGGGACATGTGTCCTATTTGGCGACGGTGGCGGAGCTGTAGTGCTCCGTTCTGTAGAAGAGTCTGAAGCCGGGGATCGCGGTGTGATCGCGCATCACATCCGCACGGATGGACGCAAATCTGACCTACTTCACGTCGACGGCGGCGTTTCCTCAACCGGCACAGTCGGACACGTCCGTATGAGCGGCAATCAGGTCTTCAGACACGCTGTTACCAATATCTCGAGCGCCGTCCGTGCGGTGCTCGACGATACAGGACATACCGCAGACAATATTGATTGGTTCGTGCCACATCAGGCCAACCAGCGAATCCTGGATGGCGTCGCCAAGAAGCTCGGCATCGACCATGCCAAAGTGGTCTCGACAGTGGCGTTGCACGGGAACACTTCCGCAGGCTCCATTCCACTCGCTCTGAGTGCTGCGGTCGGAGACGGCCGCATCAAGAGGGGCGACCTCATATTGAGCGAAGCCATGGGAGGCGGTTTCTCGTGGGGCGCGAGCCTCTTCCGTCTATAAATTGCCAGATCCTTTCGGAAACTACAGAATTGGTTAAGAATTCAACGCTAAATTTTAACCATCAAAGAGGCGGGACATGTCCGAAGACCCCAAAGCAACAACACTTACGCGGGCTGACGTTACCGATGCGCTTGTGAGAGAAGTTGGCCGCACGCGTCAGGAGTGCGCATCACTACTGGACCGTACGCTCGATCTGGTCGGCGAAGCTCTTGAAGAGCAGGGTGAGGTCAAGCTGTCCCGATTTGGCAACTTTGTCGTTCGTGAGAAGTCTGCTCGGGACGGGCGCAATCCGAAAACGAAATCTGCCGCCACGATATCTGCGCGTAGAGTGGTCACCTTCCGTCCGTCTCCGATGCTCAAGGCACAAGTCGACAACTCATAGTAAGGAAATTCACATGGCCCTCGCTAAAGCTAAACCGCGCAAATCCGAAGATGCTTATCGCTCAATCGGAGAGGCTGCGGGGGAACTTGGCTTGCAAACCCATGTGCTGCGGTATTGGGAGACAAAGTTTCCTGCTTACCTAAAACCCGTAAAACGTCGGGATGGTCGCCGCTTCTACAGGCCCGAGGATGTTTCTTCGGCACGCGCAATTCAACATCTTGTTCACACGCGCGGCATGACACTGAAAGGCGCCCTCAATCTGTTAGACGAGCAGGGCGTTGAAACCGTTCTCAATGGAGACGCAACACTTGCACCGGCGACACCTGTGGCAAGCCCCGCAAAAGCCCTGCAAGACAGTGTGCGGGATGCTTTTGAACCCGACGCGCCAAAAACGCACTCCGAGCGACTGAGGGGTATGCTTACTGAAATGAACGCGCTCAAAGCCAAGCTGGACGAGGCCCGGGAGCGCCGCGTCGCTTGATCTTCAGGCCGTCGATTGCATTTCTGTCAAAGCATGCCCTATAAGCCGCCAAGTCGGAGCGTGGCGCAGCCCGGTTAGCGCACCGGTCTGGGGGACCGGGGGTCGGAGGTTCGAATCCTCTCGCTCCGACCATTTTACTGAACATGATATAAGAACCGCGATAAGTCCGCCTTTAGATCGGGCATTGCTTCCAAGCCGACATGAAGGCGAATCAACGGCCCACGTTTGGTGTTCGTCCAGTCGTCCT
>JBCBWQ010000108.1:0-8715 GCA_039817025.1 Pseudomonadota bacterium
GCTTGTCCTGTTTGGCGCAGCGGGGCTTTCTGTCCTCCACTATCAGGGCGGTGAGGCCTTTGACGGGCTGGTTAAAACTGCGCCGTTCGTGAATTTCGCAAAAGCGCTGAGCTTCGCGTTCGCCGGAGTCGCGCTCATTCTTGGGGAAGGCTTCCTGCGCCGCCACGGTACGATCCGCTACGAATATGCATTGCTGGTGGTTTTTGCGTCTCTCGGCATGGGCATGATCCTTTCCGCGGCAGATCTGATGACGCTTTACATGGGCGTCGAAACCCTCAGCTTGTCTTCTTATGTGCTGGCCTCCTTCCACAGGGATAGCGCGCGGTCGGCAGAGGCCGGTCTGAAATACTTTGTGCTCGGAGCGCTCGCCTCTGGCTTGCTGCTCTACGGCGCATCGCTGGTTTATGGCTTTTCGGGCTCGACCCGGTTTGAAGCCATTGCAGACGCAGAAATGGGCATCGGGTTGCTCTTCGGCATGGTGCTGATGATCACGGGCCTGGCCTTCAAAGTGTCGGCCGCGCCGATGCACGTCTGGACCCCTGATGTTTATGAAGGCGCGCCAACACCGGTTGTGGCCTTCTTCGCCACCGCACCCAAGGTTGCGGGCATGGTGGTCTTCGCCAATGTGATGTTCACGGCCTACGGCCCGGCGCTGGATGACTGGCAGGCCGTGCTCGCGATCATTGCCGGCGCGTCCATGCTGATCGGCGCGTTCGGGGCTTTGACACAGACCAACATCAAACGCCTTCTGGGGTATTCCTCCATCGCAAATATCGGCTACGCGCTAATCGGCATCGCTGCGGGGCCGGCGCTTGGGGCAGGGCCACTCCTCCTGTTCATGACAGCGTATGCGATCGCCTCGCTCGGCCTCTTCGCAGGCGTGCTCGCCATGCGGCGCAAGGGCGGCATGGTGGAAGATATCCAGGAACTGTCCGGCCTTGTGCGCACCCAGACGGGGCTCGCCATCGCGCTCACGATCCTGATTGTGTCGGTCTCCGGTTTCCCGTTGGCGGTCGGTTTCTTCGGCAAGCTCGCCGTGCTGGAGGCCGGGTGGCAGGCGGGACTGCTGCCGCTTGTCATCATTCTGATCCTCTCTTCCGTCATCGCCTTCGGATATTATCTGCGGCTCATCCTCATTATGTGGGTCAATGAACCCCGCGATGCGTTCGAGCGTGTGGATGGTTCAGTGATGCTCGTTGTCGGATTGACGGCGGCTCTGTGTCTTGCGCTGTTCGTATTCATCGGGCCGTTGGGCGAGCTGACGGAACAGGCCGCCGCGAGCCTGCTTCGGTGACGACAGCAACGCCGGTGGCGTGGCCGGTCTACTGGCACGACACAATCGACAGCACGAATGAGGAGGCGCAACGGCTCGCCAGCGCTGGGGACGTCAGTGATCAGTGGATCGCCGCCCGGGCGCAGACGCAAGGGCGGGGGCGGCGCGGCCGCTCCTGGTCCTCGCCAGAGGGCAATCTGTACGTCACTGCCGTATTCCATGAGCCCGAAGGCATCCCCGCTGCCACACGGATCCCGTTTGTCGCAGCCATTGCCGTCGCAGATACGATCCGGCAACTCGCGCCTGGGTCTGAGCCGCGCTTGAAATGGCCCAATGACGTCCGCGTGGACGGTGCGAAGATGAGCGGCATTCTCGTCGAGGCCGGTAATGGCGTGCACGGCGCGTGGATTGCCTGCGGCATCGGCATGAATGTCAGCCTCGCGCCAGACAATGCTGGCCAAGCCGCAACCAGCCTGGCGGACCTGCGCGGTGACGCATCTGTCACGCCCGACATCGCCCTTGAAAGCCTGAGACCCAGCTTTGCCAACCGTCTGGCAGAGGCGCGCATGGATTTTTCAAGCACGCTGGAGGCGTGGATCAAGAGCGCCGAAGGTGTCGGCCAGACGGTCAGCGTCACCGTTGGCGACAATCATGTCCAGGGCATCTTCGAGGGGCTGGAGCCCGATGGTGCGTTGAGCCTGCGTTTGCCGGATGGGCAAAGCCGCGTGATAAGGGCGGGCGATGTATCGCTTGTAAAGGAGCGCTGACATGCTGTTGGTGATCGACGTGGGCAACACGAATACCGTGTTCGGCCTGCATGACGGCGAGACCTGGGTTGCGCAGTGGCGCAGCGCTACGGACTCCACGAAAACGGCAGATGACTACGCCGTCTGGCTCAGCCAGCTGTGCCGGCTCGAAGGGTTTGCATTCGGCGAAATCAAGGAATGCATGATCTCCAGCGTCGTGCCGCAGGGCCAGTTCAACTTCCGCAATTTTGGACGGCGGTATCTCAATCAGGAGCCCATGTTTATTGGTGATCCCGGCGTCGACCTTGGTGTGCCGATCCGCATGAAGCGCCCAGAGCAGGTTGGTGCAGACCGGCTCGTAAATGCCGTTGGGGCGCATCTGGAGCATACCGGCCCGCTCATCGTGGTCGATAGCGGCACGGCGACAACATTTGACGTTGTTGGCGCGGATGGCGGCTTTGAGGGTGGCATTATCGCGCCGGGGATCAACCTCTCCATGCGCGCGCTCCACGATGCCGCTGCAAGCCTGCCGCGCATAGCAATCCAGAGCCCGCCACAGGTCATCGGGCAGGATACGGTGTCGGCCATGCAAACGGGTGTTTTCCTCGGCTATCTCGAGCTGATTGACGGCCTGATCCGCCGGATCAAGGCTGAATACGGGCAAGACATGACAGTGATCGGAACAGGCGGTGTTGCCTCGCTCTTCCAGAACGAAAGCGAAGAAATTGATGTTTTCGATGCCGATGTGACGATCCGCGGCCTTCTCGAAGTCTATCGCCGCAATAGGTCAGCTTAGCATGAACGATACAACCACAGACGAACTGGTCTTCCTGCCGCTGGGCGGGTGCAATGAGATTGGCATGAATCTCAATGCCTATGGCTATGGCCCGGCCGATGACCGGCGCTGGATCATTGCTGATATGGGCGTGACCTTCGGCGACCTGACCACCCCCGGCGTCGACCTGATCACCCCAGATCCGGACTTCCTGATCGGAGAGCAGATCGAGGCAATCTTTCTCACCCATGCCCATGAGGATCACATAGGCGCAGTCGGTTTGCTGTATCCGCGCCTGAAAACCCGTGCGCCCATGTATGCGACGCCGTTCACGGCTCACCTCTTGTCGGCAAAGCTGGAAGAACGCGGCGTAGACGCGCGGCGCTTGAAAACAGTTCCCATGGGCGCGACGGTCGAGGCGGGGCCTTTCACCGTGCGCTATGTGCGCCTGACGCACTCTATCCCCGAGCCGACGGCGCTATCCATTCGAACGCCCGCCGGCGTGATCCTCCACACGGGTGACTGGAAGATCGACCCCGACCCGGTCCTCGGCGATACAATCGACGAGGACTATCTCGAACAGCTCGGCGACGATGGTGTCCTCGCCATGGTGTGCGATTCCACCAACGTCTTCGAAGAAGGCGAGGCCGGCTCCGAAGCGATCGTCGCGGCAGCCCTAAAAGATCTCATTGCAAAGCAAACCGGACGCGTTGCCGTCACGACATTCGCGTCCAACGTCGCGCGCGTGAAAAGCGTGATTGGTGCCGCAGCGGCCTGCGGGCGCAGTGTTTGTCTCGTCGGTCGCTCGATGCACAAGGTTACGGATGCGGCAAGGGCGGTTGGCTTCCTCGATGACGTCGCGGATTTCATCGATGAAGAAAACGCCGGTGCGCTGCCCGATAACAACATCCTCTACCTGTGCACCGGCAGCCAGGGAGAGCCGCGCGCAGCCCTCAGCCGAATCGCCCGCAATGATCACCGACATGTCTCGCTCGGCGACGGCGATGTCGTGATTTTCTCCTCCCGCGTCATTCCAGGAAATGAGAAGGGCATCTTTGAGCTTCAGAACGCCCTCGCCGATCGCGGCATACACATCATTACCGATCGCATGACCGAAGACCCCATCCACGTTTCCGGACACCCTTGCAGGGACGAGTTGCGGCGCATGTACCAGTGGGTCCGGCCGGGCATCTCCGTGCCCGTTCATGGCGAACGGCGACACACACTCGAGCATGCCCGCTACGCCAAGTCGCTACAGGTCCCGCAAGCGGTATGCCCGCGCAATGGAGACATGGTCCGCCTCGCCCCCGGTGATGCAGACATCATCGACACGGTCCCGAATGGCCGCCTTATTCTGGACGGCAACCACATGATGCCGCTCGACTCCGCCGGTCTCGCCGACCGCCAGCGTCTGTCACGCTATGGCTACCTGCATGCGTCCGTCGTCCTCGACGAGGATGGAGACGTGATTGACGGTCCATTGGTGACCGCGCGTGGCTTGTCCGAGCGCGATGGACGCGCCGCCGATGAAAGCCTTGAAGACCTCGACGAAGCCGGCGAGGACGCCCTGTCCCGCCTGAAACGCCGCGACCGGCTGGATGATGAGGCTGTCGAGCGCGTCGTTGGGCGCGCCGTGCGTAAAGCGGCGGAACGCGCCTTCGGTATCAAACCCGTCATCGACGTCACTGTTCTCAGGAGCTGACCCCATGAGCGATTTCCAGATCGGGCCGCTCAACCATGTCGGCGTGGCCGTCCCGGATCTTGATGAGGCCATTGAAACCTACCGCGCGCTCTATGGCGCGACCGACATTACTGAGCCATTCGATATGCCTGCGCAGGGCGTCAGGGTTTGCTTCGTCAATCTGCCGAACAGCCAGATCGAGCTGATCGAACCCCTCAATGAAGCCAGCCCGATCCACAATTTCATCCAGAAGAATCCCAAGGGTGGCCAGCACCATGTGTGTTTCGAAGTGCCCGACATTCACGCGGCGAAAGCCGAAATGGAAAAGCGCGGCGCAACCGTGCTGGGTGACCCGCGCATCGGTGCCCACGGGACGCCGATCATCTTCGTGCATCCGAAAAATTCAAACGGCGTTCTCATCGAGCTGATGGAGACGCCCAAAGGCGACCACTAATGGGTATTTTCGAGCTTCTCGTCGTGTTCGTGATCGCCTGGTGGATCGTATTTCTGGCGGTTCTGCCCATCGGCGTGCGCGGACAATTTGAGGATGGAGCGGTCGTGCCGGGCTCTGAAAGCGGCGCGCCCAGTGAGCCGATGGTCCGCAAGAAAGCCATATGGGCGACCGCTGGCGCGGCAATCCTCACAGCGGTTTGTTTTGCGGCCTACACCGTGTTCCTTGCCAGCGTGTAGCGGCTGCGGCTAAGCCGGAATTCCAAGACACTTCGGAGCGCGTGTATGCGTCTGTCCCGCTTTTTCCTGCCCGTATCCAAGGACGTGCCCGCGGAGGCGGCGATCGTCTCGCACCAGCTCATGCTGCGCACGGGAATGATCCGTCAGAATGGGGCTGGTATCTACACGTGGCTGCCTCTGGGCCTACGCGTTCTGAATAAGATCGAGCAGGTCGTGCGCGAAGAGATGGACCGGGCAGGGGCGGTTGAGCTCCTCATGCCGACCATTCAGCCTGCCGAGCTGTGGAGAGAAACGGGCCGTTACGACGCCTATGGCCCGGAAATGTTGCGCATCGTCGACCGCCATGAGCGTGAAATGCTTTACGGACCAACCAACGAAGACATGATCACGGATACCGTGCGCAGCTTCGTCAAATCGTATCGCCAGCTGCCGCTCAATCTTTACCACATCCAGTGGAAGTTCCGCGACGAGATCCGTCCACGCTTCGGCGTCATGCGAGGGCGCGAATTCCTGATGAAGGACGCATACTCCTTCGATCTCGACGAAGACGGCGCGCGCAAATCCTATCAGAAGATGTTCTGCGCCTACCTCAATACGTTCGAGCGTTTGGGCCTGACGGCTATTCCCATGAAAGCCGATACCGGCCCAATCGGAGGTGACCTCAGCCACGAATTCATCATTCTCGCCGAGACCGGCGAAAGCGCTGTGTTCTGCGACAAGTCCCTGCTCGATATCCCTGCACCGGGTGCCGGGCTTGATTTTGACAGCGACCTCACCGCAGAGGTCGAAAAGCGCACGCAGTATTATGCCGCGACCGAAGAGATGCACGACGAAGCGGCCTTCGACGCCGTTCCGGAGGAGCGCCGCGTTGCCGCACGGGGGATCGAAGTCGGCCATATTTTCTACTTCGGTACCAAGTACTCAGAGCCCATGAACGCGCAGGTGCAAACCCCCGACGGCGGCTCGGTGACCATCCATGGCGGCTCTTACGGCATTGGCGTGTCGCGCCTTGTCGGGGGAATCATTGAGGCCTGCCACGACGAAAATGGCATTGTCTGGCCAAAGGCCGTTTCGCCCTTTGGCGTTGGCATTATCAATATGCGGCCCGGCGAAGCGGATGTGGATGCGGTGTCTGAGAAGGCCTACGCAAACCTCGACGGAGCCGGATTGGAGCCGCTCTATGACGAGACCGAAGACCGCGCTGGAGCCAAGTTTGCGCGTATGGATTTGATCGGGCTGCCCTGGCAAATCGTCGTCGGCCCGCGCGGCGTCAAGAACGGCGTCGTCGAACTGAAGAACCGTGCAACGGGCGAAAAGCAAGACGTGTCTCTTGAAGATGCGCTGAGCAGGATCACAGGTGCCTGATGGCTGACGCTCCGGTCACCGCGGCCCCGTTCGGCCGGTTTGAGCGCACGCTTGCATGGCGGTATTTGCGAGCACGCCGCGAGCATGGCGGCGCCTCGCTTATCTCTGTGATCTCCTTTGTCGGTATCGCGCTCGCGGTTTGGGCACTGATCACCATTATGTCTGTCATGGGCGGGTTCCGCGCGACGCTTCTGGACGCGCTATTAGGCGGGCAGCCGCATGTCTATGTGTCGACCCTTGATCTTCCGGCCGAGGAAAGCGACGATATTATTCGGTCGATCCAGCGTGTCCCGGGCATTGAAAGCGTAACGCCTTACATCGAGGAGACCGTTCTTGTGACCCATTCAGGGCGTTCGAGCGGTGCCCTGATCAAGGCAGTCCCGCCCGAAAGTCTGCGCGTGCTGCCCTTCCTCGACGATGGTGGCGAGGGCGCGCGGGCTACAGGATTTGGCGAGGGTCGCAACGGCGGCGATGTCGTGCTCATGGGGGCGTTTCTTGCCGCAGATCTCGGCGTGCGCGAAGGCGACGCGATCAAGATCACGGCCCCGCAAACGAATGCCACGATCGGCGGCGCAACCCCGCGTTCCAAAACGTACACCGTTGGCGAAATCTTCAAGACCGGCAGTGTGGAGCTCGACAAGGTCTACATGCTCATGCCGCTCGAGCAGGCGCAGGTCCTGTTCAAATACGGCGACAGCTATGAGCTGCTCGACATTCGCCTGATCGACCCGGAAAAGAGCGACACGGCGATTACCGACATCGCTGAAGCCCTGCCGCGCCCGCTGTATGTTTTCGACTGGAAAACCCAGCGCTCAGGCTATCTCAACGCGCTGAACATCGAGCGCATGATGATGATGATCGTCATGCTGATCCTTGTCTCGATTACAGCGCTGAACATCATCACCGGCGTCGTCATGTTGGTCAAAAACAAGACCGGCGACATTGCGATCCTGCGCACAATTGGTGCCGGGCGCGGCGCAATGATGCGGGTGTTCCTGATGGTGGGCGCAACACTCGGGCTCGCGGGCGCGCTGACCGGCTTTGGCCTCGGCCTGCTTACAGTCCTCAACATTTCTGCGGTTGAAGCCGGCCTCAATGCGATCACAGGCGTGTTCGGCGGCGGTCCGATCTTTGATGCCGACGTCTATGGCCTTGAAGGGCTGCCGGCTGTGCTGGACTGGAACATGGCGGCATTTTCAACCCTGTGGGCCATCGCGATGTCGGTCTTTGTGACAATCTGGCCGGCCTGGCGCGGGGCATCGCTTGATCCCGTTGAAGCGCTGAGGTTCGAGTGATGGGGGTGCCTGTGCTGGAATTGCGCGGCGTCGTCCGTCGCTATGCCTCGGGCGCCAGAACGCTTGATGTGCTGCGCGGTGTTGATCTCCACCTCAATGCGGGTGAACTCGTCGGCCTTGTCGGGCCATCCGGCTCGGGCAAGTCGACTTTGCTCCACACTGCCGGACTGCTGGACCGTCCGGACGGCGGGCAAGTCCTCCTGGACGGCGTCGATTGCCTCAGCCTGAACGACAAGGGCACCACGGCCCTGCGCCGGGACAAGCTCGGCTTCGTCTATCAGTTCCACCATCTGCTTCCCGAATTCAGCGCCCAGGACAATATCGCCATGCCGCTGATGATTGCCGGAACATCCCGATTGGTCGCGCGGGAAAAGGCCGATGCGCTCCTCGCCGAGATGGGCCTTGAGGATCGCGGCACCCACCAGCCGGGACAGCTCTCTGGCGGCGAGCAACAACGCGTCGCCATCGCGCGGGCGCTCGCCAATGATCCGCGCCTCGTCATCGCTGACGAACCGACGGGCAATTTGGACCCCGAAACTACAGAGCGGGTCTTCGCGGCCCTTATCAAAATGGCGCGTCAGGAAGGCGCAGCCGTCCTCATTGCGACCCACAATATGGGCCTTACGCGGCATATGGATCGTGTGCTGACGCTCAAAGACGGGCAACTCACAACTATAAACGTTTGATCCCCTTTTGTTCTGGTCGTGACTCAGGCATAACGGACCCACGGAGTTTGCCATGACCGACCTGCCTTTCATCCATCTCGCCGTTCGATCGAGCTACTCCCTGCTGGAGAGCATGATCACACCGAACGCGCTTGCGGCTTGGTGTGTCGATCAGGGCATGCCCGCAACCGCCGTGACGGATCGCAACTGCATGTTCGGCGCGCT
>JBCBWQ010000109.1:0-8692 GCA_039817025.1 Pseudomonadota bacterium
GCCAGCTGGCCCGTGGAATCATAGAGAAAAATCAGGAAGTCATACACTTCGCGCTTTGCGTTCGGTCCATCGGTCTCGAAGACCTCCTCAGCCCAACGGATCGCGCCCTGATTATCGTCCATTTTGTGGGAGATGACCGCAAGTTGCCATTTCTGGTCGCGCGTCGGCTGGCCGCCCGCATCGATCCACTTGGTCATATACTCGCGCGCCTTTGGCAGATTTTCCTGCGACAGGTAAATCTGACCGATGTTATAATACGTCTGAGGCGCATCCTTGCCGGTGATGTAGCCTTGGTTCAGCGCGGTCTCGAGATCGCGCACGGCCCCGGCATAGTCACCAGCTTCGATCTTGATCGCAGCGCCAAGACGCAGGACAGCGCCCTGCTCATAACAGTTCAAGTCCACGCCCCGCAGCTTATTGATCTCGGTGAGCGCGCCTTGTGGATTCTTCTCTGCGATGAGCTTATTTTCAGCGGCGAGATAAATCTGGCCCGCCTTGGAACTGAACTGGGTTTCCGTACAGGCGCTACCCTGCGCCGAGGCAACACCAGCGCTGAACGCTACAAACGCCGTCGCGGCGACAGCGCCTTTGAAAAGAGCCTTGATGCCCATCTCGTTTCACTCCTTCCCGCGCAAGGCGGTGACTGCGTTTATCCTGCGACACCTCTGTGTCGCGATGTTCAATTCCAGCGGATCACTTCAAAGAGTCTGCGACCCCGTTGATCTTAACTGTTTATCCCGCATGACGCTGCGTCAATGGATCTGACGACTTTGTCATCGGCCCCGCGGGCGGTCCGGCCGCCCGCAGGATTTGATGTCGCCTCGTTTAGCCGAGGTTGAAGACGAGCGGATAGACGACGTTTTTCCGCTCGGCAGCCTGTCCCCTGATGATCTTCGGTGCAAATTCCACCTTGCTCACCGAACGCTCAGCTTCGCGCTTGAAGACGCTGTCCGTGCAGGTTGCTGAGATGTTGTAGGGCCGTCCGCGCGTGTCCACATCGAAGCGCACATCGCAGGATCCTTCGATACCACGTTCTGCCGCGCGAGACGGATAGGATGGCTGCGGCGGACGGATCGGCTGCGCATCCCGGTCCGAGATTGCAACAGGATCAATCGCCAGAGATTGCATGCGCTCGAATTTCAGCTCCGTCGGAGCGGACCCTTGAATGTTCGGCGTTGGCAAATCGATGTCAGACTTCGCCGTCGACAGTTTGGGCGGCGGCGGCGGCTTATCCGCATTATCAAGCCGCTTCGGCTTTGCCCGCGAGCGCGTTCGCACTTCCTGCGCGTCCTGTTGCGGCGTAATGGCCTCAAGTACCCGCTGGGTCTTCTCGTTGAGTTGGATCTCGTCACGCGTGATCGCTGTCATCATGAAGACATAGAGCAGATACGTCACAAGGGCGGCAACGGGAATGCCGACCAAGATCCGGATCATGGGATTGTTGAACATCGTGTGCTCCTCCTACTCCTGCTCTGTTGAAACGTTGATGGACGTTGCGCCGTCGATTTCGGAAATCGTTTCCATCAAACTCACAAGCACCTCGGCTTTCGAGTTGTTGTCGGCCTGAACCACGATTTCACCGCGCGGATTGTCTTCCCGCAACTCCCTGAGCGTGAAGGTCAGCTCGTTCGGGTCGACCAGCTTCTTGTCGACATAGATCTCGCTGTTTTCATCAATGGCAACGAGGATGCCAAGCGGTGTGACGCGCTGGTCGTTTTCCACGTTGGTCCGGGTGATATCGATCCCGGGTTCCTTGATGAACTGTGCCGTCACGATGAAGAAGATGAGGAGAATGAACACCACGTCCAACATGGGCGTGAGGTTCACATCATCATCGCCTGATCCGCCCTGGGCGTGGAGGGTGCGTTTGCGTCTAGCCATATCGTCCTCCTAACTATCGCTCAGAACTATGTTCACATTAGGGATGCCAGCCGATGCGGCCTGGTCCCGAATGTCTACGATCAAGCCGTTTCGAGCTTCCGGATGGGCCTGGATAATAACGGCGCTTTCCGGATTCTCTGCCTTGAGCCGCTCGATGTTGGCACGCACGGCTCCTGCGTCGGAGACACGGCCATTCACGCGGATCAGACCATCCTGATCAATATAAATGATGATTGACGGCTTGGGCTCAATCTGGACGTCCGGCGGCGGTGGGGGCGGCGGCGGCTCAAGGCCGAGCGCACGCTCCTGCACAAAGGTCGACGTCACAATGAAGAAGATCAGCAGGATGAACACGACGTCGAGCATCGGCGTCAGATCGACATCTGCCTCTTCTGGGGCTTTCGCAGCGCGTCCTCGCATCAGCCGATCTCCATCTGGTCTTCCACGGCCTGGACCGTGCGATTGACCCGGCGATCCATGCCGGAAGTGAACAGGATGCCGGAAATCGACGCAACCATGCCTGCCATGGTCGGGATCGTGGCGCGAGACACACCGGCCGACATGGCCTTGGCGTCAGCACCGCCGGTGAGCGCCATGATGTCAAACACCGACACCATGCCCGTCACTGTTCCCAGAAGACCGAGCAGCGGCGCGAGCGCCACCATGGCCTTCGTCATTGAGACGTTTTGCTCCGCTTTCTGGCGGACTTCCGAGACCAACTTGTCCTTAATCCAGTGCGCGTAGGTGGATGAGCGATCGGAGCGCGAACGCCACTCCGATATCGCGTCTTCAGCGACCGCTTTCTGGGCGAAGCGGAAGTAGAACAGTCGCTCCAAGATCAGGGCCCACATAACGAATGTGGCACCCATGATCACCAGGAGGACGGGTCCGCCCCGATCCAGAAAGGCCTGAAGATCCTCAAAACCCATAAGAGGTCTCTCCCAAAGTGGGGGCGGCCTTAAGCCGCCACCCCGCCGCGCTCTGCACGCTCTGCCACCAGGCCAGCAGCCTGCTCATCGAGCAGCTGCTGGTTGCCGCGTGCCATCGAGGACGACACAGCGTGGAGCAGAAGCAGCGGAATTGCAGCCACAAGACCAAGCACCGTCGTCATAAGTGCGGTGGAGATACCGCCAGCCATGAGCTGCGGGTCACCGGCACCGTAGATGGTGATCGCGGTAAAGGTGATAATCATACCGATCACCGTACCGAGCAGGCCCAGGAGGGGCGCAACGGCCGCAAGCACTTTGACGATGTCGTTGAAGCGCTCGATTTTCGGCGTTTCGGCGAGAATTTTCTCGTCGAGTTTAAGCTCAAGCGTTTCAATGTCCTGGTTCTTGTTGGTTTCATAGACCTCGAAGACGCGGGCGAGCGGGTTGCCATCGCCAGCCTGCTTGGTCTTCGCCGTCTTGCGCATGGCCGAACCCATGGTGAAGAGCGAGAAGATCTTGAACAGGGCGATCGCCGCACCAATCGCGAGTAGGATCAGGATGATCGTACCCACCAGGCCGCCATCTGCGAGACGGTCATTGAGGGTCGGCAAGTCACCAAGGATGCCGAACAGGTTACCTTTGGACGGATCGACCGGCGCGCGGACAACGGCATCCGGTCCAGCATTGATGATGGACTGCATGGCAGACCGGAACGTGCCGGAGGGCTGCGCCGCAAAGGCCTTGAGGTAGGACTCTTCAGCGCCTTCCGGATTGATGACTTCGACAAAGCGAGCATTGTCCGTGGTCGCGGCGGTGAAGACGCCAATCCGCATCAGCTCAACATCAGCGTTCTCGCCGTTCGAGCCCACATTGGCGACGTTTGCCGTGAAGGTTTTCACCTCAGACTGGGCAATCATCTCCTGCAGCATTGCTTTGGGCAGGCTGTCGAGATCGGAGCGGGTCGGCAAGGCGCGAGCCTGGGCGACCGACGAGAGCTGGTCGACACGGCCCGGATATTCGAAGTTTGCGAAGGAGTTTTCGATCTCCGGCATCGTCTCACCGGCGGCTGTGCGGAACTGGCCGAGCAGTTCGCCAAAGTCACCGGCTTCGGTCTCGAGCTGAAGCTGAAGCTCACCGAGGGCGGCTTCATTCTCGTCAAACTCGGCATTGAGCGCGCGGCCTTGGGCTTCGGCCGCGTTCAGCGCGGCCCGGGCCTCAGCCATGGACGCTTCCTGCGCATCGCGTTCCTGTTGGAACTCGCGCAAGCGTTGCTGATCTTCCGCGCTCATTTCGTTGCTGTCGCGGCGGACAGCGCTGAGAACGTCGCTGAGCGACTGAGCATTGGCAGGAACTGCCGCCCAAAGGGTGCTGGCACCAAGGATGGCCGCAGCGCCCAGGGCTTTCAGGGAATACTTGGACTTAAACATGTGAATTCGCCTCTGAATGTCTGGCTACGGCTTACTGGCCGACCGAAAGTTTTTGGACCGGTGCAAACATAACCGCCTGCTGGGCTTTGCCCTCGGCGACACGGATTGCAGCGCGAATGTCGGATGTGTAGCTGCCGGGAAGCGGCTCCCAAGCACCCGCTGCGCGATCCCAACGCGCAGCGCGGCGATCGTCAGGTGTCACGTAGACATATGCAACGCGGCCATACTGGAACATATCGACCGTCGTCGGCTCACCATCGATGGTGATGGTTTCTTCCCACGCATCAACCGTGCGACCGTATTCCATTTCCGCCTGATAGGCTTCGACGATCAGGCGGTAGCGCTCGGCCGTAGTGACCTGCGGGTTTTCCATGGCGCTGTTGAGCGTGTCGAGGCGCTGCTGACGCTGTTCCATCTTGAAGGGAAGATCAGCCGCCACGAAGGCTTCTAGGTCAGAAATCATGTCAATGAGCATCGGGACCGTCTGAGCAGTAATCTCATCGACGCGGCCAAGCTGCTCTGTCAGGCTTTCCAGCTCACGGCGCTGGCTTTCGACGACTTTCGCCTGTTGGCGCGCATAAAGCTCGGCGGCCGAACGACGCTGCAGGAGCGTACGGAACTCGCGAACCATGTCTGAGCGCTCGTCGTCGACCTGGTTGATCCGATTCTGAACTTGCTCGGCCTTACGCGTGGCCTCCTCGCCCGTGTTCAGCGCAGAGCGCAACTGGGCCTGGGCCGGAACGGCCAGGCCTGCAATCAGCGCTGCGGCGATGATGCCTCGGGCTGGTGTCCAAACTGTCTTCATGAGGTTCGCCTCTCACTCTCCGAAGGGGGCGCGCGGCATCGCCACGCGTTATGAAACTCGTTTAAGCGGCTCGCGAGTGCGGCCGCCTTGCTTGTTGATGTGCCGCCGAACACACACGCGGCGAGTAGTTCTTCAGGAAGTTTGTCCCGTTCGCAGGGACCTCCCACTCCATTATGGGGTGCTTTTCTGCACCCTTCTATTCATCCGGATGGACCTGTGGTCCCTGCAACGACATGACGCCCTTCATGTCAATGACGACGCTAGCAAGCTCGCCTGCGAGGATCAACTCAGTTCATCTTTCATTTACTAATCAACCTCAGCGCGGTGCGCGGACGCAAGGCGCAATTGCAGCCGAAATGCCTGACGAACGGGCGCTCGGTGCCGCTCAGGGTGATCTTTTTTTTGAAGGAGTGGCTGGGGCGCCAGGATTCGAACCTGGGAATGCCGATACCAAAAACCGGTGCCTTACCGCTTGGCGACGCCCCAACGAGGCTGCGGAGATAACCGCTTCCCCCGGTCCATGCAACACCTCTTATGTTGCGCGCTTTGGCGCACTCCGTTATACGCGCCCGCTCAATTCGGAACATAGCTCAGCCTGGTAGAGCACCGTCTTCGGGAGGCGGGGGTCGGAGGTTCGAATCCTCCTGTTCCGACCATCCCGGGACACAGATCGCCAGTCCGCCCCGAAACACCGGTCCCTGAAAGAATTTTTGACATTTCGGCGGCAAGCCTCCATATCATTTTTCGATAAATACTATCGCCCGTGATGGAGCCCGCTTCGTGAAAACCTTCCTTCTGTCTGCTGCCGGAGCCTTTGCAGCAATCCTCCTTTTCTTCCTATCGATCATCGTGTTTGTCAGCGGTGCCGTCGGCGCGGTGTCCTCGCCGCCTGAGAAGCCCGACAGCGTTGTCCTGTCCCTCGACCTGCGCGATCCCCTGTCGGACCAGGCGCCCACAATTGGCCTCGCCGCTTTTTCAGGCACGCAGGGCTTCACGACAGTCCTCACAAAACTGCGCGCCGCCGAGACCGACGATATGGTCAAGGGCCTCTATATCCGCGCCAGCGAGACAAGCTTCGGCAGCGCCCGTGCAGAAGAGCTTCGTGACGCGCTCATTGATTTCCAGGCCGCCGGCAAATTTGTCATCGCCCACAGCCAGGGCATCTACGGCACCTCCAGCCCGTCAGCCCTGCGCGCCATTACCGCCGCAGACGAAGTCTGGCTGCAGCCCGGCGGTGTTGTCTTCGCCAATGGCCTGTCGTTCGAGACTGAATTCCTGAAAGGCCTGTTCGATAATCTGTCGATCACCGCCGACATCATTGCGCTCTATGAATACAAGAATGCGCCGAACACCTATCAGGAAACCACCTACACCGAGCCGCACCGCGAAGCGATGACCGCCCTTGCCCAATCCCTCTGGGACGAATCGATCGCCGACATCGCCGCTGACCGTAACTTGCCCGAAGTAGAGCTGCGGGCGCTCCTCGAAGCTGGCCCCAAATCTCCGGACGAAGCGCTTGAGCTTAGCCTCGTCGATACACTCGGCTGGCCAGAGGACGCACACGACGCCGCCCTTGAGCGCGCGGAAGGTGCAGAGATGATGGACATGGCTGTCTACGCGCCACCGCCCGCCCCTAAAGATGCTCCGGTCATCGCCATTGTCGGCGGCGAGGGACCCATCGTCACTGGCTATGCTGAAGACGACCTCTTCGCCACCACCAATGGTTTCTTCTCCGACAATGTCGCCGCCAACATTCTTGATGCCGGCCGAGACGAGGATGTGCGCGCCATTGTCTTCCGCGTCGACAGTCCCGGTGGATCGCCGACGGCATCTGACCAGATCCACCGCGCCATTGAGCGCGTGCAGGAAATGGGCAAACCCGTTGTCGTCTCGATGGGGTCAGTTGCTGCGTCTGGCGGCTACTATGTCTCCACCGGCGCTGATGCCATCCTTGCCTCCGACGCCACCATCACTGGCTCCATCGGCATCTTCGGCGGAAAGTTCGCCATCTCCGAAGGCCTCGGCCGCATCGGCGTCAACATCGAAGATGTCACGGTCGGCGGCGACTTTGCCAATGCCTTCGGCCCCGAACGCTTCACCGACACAGAGCGCGCGGAAATCACAAAATGGCTACAGGCCGGCTATGACCGCTTCCTCGATCTGGTTGCCGAGGGCCGCAACATGAGCGTCGAGGCTGTCCACGAGCAGGCCCGCGGGCGCGTGTGGAGCGGTGCTGACGCTGCAGAGGTCGGCCTTGTCGACGAAATTGGCGGCTTCATGCAAGCCATCGACAAAGCGGCAGAGCTTGCCGGCGTGGAAGAAGACGAGGCTGTGGCCCTACGCAACTTCCCGGCCCAGGTTCAGGGCTTCGAAGCGCTGGAGATGTTCTTCGGTGCATCGGCCAGCTCGGCCCGGAGCCTTGGTGAGTTGAGCGCGCTCGGCCGGGCCGCTGAGGAGGCTCACCTCGCTGAGATCCTGGCTGAGATCGCAGCGATCCAGTCCGGCGAAGCCCGCGCCATGGGTCCAATGGTCCGCGAGCGGTAACCCATCGGCCGGTCCCGAAACAAAGCCCCGCTGGATTGCGCCAGCGGGGCTTTTTTTACATCCATTGACCCGCAAGCCGGCCCATCTACCGTCCTGCTCACCCCAGCCATGCAGGACACCCACGCCATGCCGAAGGACCACGCGCCGATCATTCCACAGGCCGTCTTCGACCTCTATGATGCCTATGCCCATGGCGAGATGGACCGGCGCAGCTTCTTTGCCAGCTTGAGTAAGTATGCGGTCGGCGGCATGACCACGGCGGCCCTCGCGGCATGTGTCATGCCAGATTACTCAGGCGCCGAAGCCATCGTTTCGTCAGCCGATCCGGCCCTCGACGTTGAGCGCTTCACCTACGCCTCGCCGAAGGGCGGCGGTGAAATTTCGGGGGATCTCGTCATCCCCGCCGCGGCCAAAATGCCTCTGGGCGGCGTTGTCGTGGTCCATGAAAATCGCGGCCTCAACCCGCACATTCGTGATGTTGCCCGCAGGGTCGCAAAGGCTGGCTACGTTGCCCTTGCGCCGGATGCGCTCAGCCCGCTTGGCGGCTATCCGGGAAATGACGACGATGGCCGCGCGCTCCAGCGCCAGCGGAATCGTGCAGAAATGGTCGAAGATTTCATCGCAGCAGCCGAAGTCCTTAGGGACCATCCGGCAACCACAGGAAAGATCGCCTGCGTCGGCTTCTGTTTTGGGGGCGCTGTTTCAAACCTGATGGCGGCGCGGCTGCCATGGCTGGCAGGGGCTGTTCCTTACTATGGCGGCTGGCCCACCGCCGAAGATGCGGCACGGGTCGAGTGCCCGTTGCAAATCCACCTTGCCGGCCTTGATACCCGGGTCAATGCGGGCTGGCCAGATTATGAAGCGGCCCTCGCTGCCGCAGACAAATCCTACAGCCTGCACATGTATGAAGGCGTCAATCACGGCTTCCACAACGACACGACCTCGCGCTACGACCCGGCGGCAGCGGCGCTGGCCTGGTCGAGAACAACGGATTTCTTTGACCGGGTCCTCGCTTGATCACGCGTGTGGGCTGGGAGAAGCCCTTTCCTATCCAACCTCAATTGGCGCGCCAGTACAGTCTCGCCGATGCTCGAGACGTTCCGCCA
>JBCBWQ010000010.1:0-24002 GCA_039817025.1 Pseudomonadota bacterium
GCAGCGATCACCTCATGCACCAATACGTCAAACCCATCAGTGCTGATTGCTGCTGGTCTGCTGGCGCGAAAGGCGCGAGAAAAGGGCCTCAATCGCAAACCTTGGGTGAAGACTTCTCTCGCGCCCGGTAGCCAGGTGGTCACCGATTATCTCGAACGCGCTGGGCTCAATGATGATCTTGATGCGCTCGGCTTCAATCTGGTCGGCTACGGCTGCACAACCTGTATTGGTAATTCCGGCCCGTTGCCGGCAGAAATCTCTAAAACGATAAATGAAAAGGACTTGGTGGCCTGTTCAGTTCTGTCGGGCAATCGCAACTTTGAAGGCCGGATTAGCCAGGATATCCGCGCCAATTACCTGGCCTCGCCGCCCCTGGTGGTCGCTTACGCGATCGCTGGATCGATACATGTCAATGTCGCCACTGATGCGCTCGGCCAGGACCAGGATGGTAATGACGTGTTCCTGAAGGATTTATGGCCGACCAATGAGGAAATCCACGCGGTCATGCGCGACGCCGTGACGCCGGACATGTTCGCCAGCCGCTACGCCAATGTCTTCAAAGGCGACGAGCACTGGCAGGGCATCAAGGTCTCGGGCGGCCAGACCTATGACTGGCCGATGGGCTCCACCTATGTGCAGAACCCGCCCTATTTCGACGGCATGGGCCTTGGTCCCCAGGCTCCGGCAGACGTCCACCATGCCCGCATTCTCGGCCTGTTCGCGGACTCCATCACGACCGACCACATTTCACCGGCCGGCAACATCAAGGCCGACAGCCCAGCGGGCGAATATCTGAAAGACCACCAGGTGTCGCCCCTGGAATTCAATTCCTATGGCGCGCGGCGCGGCAATCACGAAGTCATGATGCGGGGCACGTTCGCCAATATTCGCATCAAGAACCAGATGGTGCCCGGTGTTGAGGGCGGCGTGACGGTTCACCACCCCTCCGGCGAGATCATGCCGATCTACGATGCGGCACAGAAATACGCCGCACAGAACGTTCCCCTGGTTGTCTTCGCCGGCGAGCAGTACGGCACGGGCTCATCCCGGGATTGGGCCGCAAAAGGAACGATCCTGCTTGGCGTGAAGGCCGTGGTCGCGGGCTCGTTCGAGCGCATCCACCGGTCCAACCTGATCGGTATGGGCGTCCTGCCGCTGCAATTCGCGGACGGCGAAAGCTGGGAGAAACTCGGCCTCAAGGGCGATGAGCAGGTCTCCATCGAAGGGGTCAATCTGATCCAGCCGCGTCAGGACCTTGATGTCACGATCATGCGCGGGGACGGCTCGACTGCCGTGGCGAAGACCGTCGTGCGCATCGATACCGACAATGAGTTGGAATACTTCCGCAATGGCGGCATCCTGCACTATGTGCTGCGCAACCTGGCCAAAGAGGCGGCGTAACATCCGCCTCACAGCCTGTTGATTGGGGCGTGGGACAAGGAGCAGCTACATGGCCTCCATGATCCGCGCCCTGATAGCCCTTGCCTGTTTCGTTCTCTCTACCCAAACGCCCGCGACGGCGGCCCCCGTCGTTGTGGAAGTTTTCGCGAACCAGAACTGCGGGGCATGCCCGAAAGCCCATGAGAACATGGCAACGCTTGAAGCGACGCGCGACGATGTCTTGATCGTGACCTGGTCTGTGGACTATTGGGACTATCTCGGCGCGCCAGATCCGATGGCCATGCCAGAGGCAAAAGCCCGGCAGATGGCGTATGCTGACCGGTTCGAACTGCGCGGGCCCTACACGCCGCAATCGGTGTTCAATGGCGAGGCGCAATGCCCCGGCAACAAGATGCGCCGGGTGACGCGCGCCATAAAAGCCGCTCAGTCGGAGCGGGGCGCCGAATTCAAAGTTGCAGAAGACGGTACGGTCACTCTGGCCGGGGCCCATGGCGGCCCTCTGGATGTCGTGCTCCTCACATTTGCAGACCTTCCGGGGTCGGACATGGTGAACCCGGTTCTGTCAGCTGACTATGTGGGTGCGTTTGACGGTGCAGAGCTGAGTCTGCGCACCGAATGCGACGGGCGCTGCGCGCTCATTGCGCAAGAACCAGACTATGGTGTGATCCGCGCCGGGCTGATGCTCGAGTAGTCCAGTCCCGCCCTGACCTCAACCAGCAACGCGGAACGTGCATACAATCCGGTCCGGACCCAACACGGGATGCGCGCCCGGCTTCATGGGCATGACAGCATGATAGGCAAGGCGCTTAGAGCGGCCGAAAACCAGCGCATCGCCGTGTTCCAGGATGATTGTCTCCATGGGATCGGCTCTATCCTTGCCTCCTATACGGAACCGCGCCGACGCACCAAAGGATAAAGATACGACGGGGATCGAGACATCCTGTTCGTCCCGGTCCTGATGCGCAGTTAGTCGGGCTCCCGGCGCATATCGATTGATCAGACAGGCGTCTGGGGCAAACGCCGCCTGCCCATATCGCCTCGCCGCGGCTTGAGCTGTAGCCAGGAGAACTGGCGGAATATCCGGCCACGCATAACCCGTGAGCGGATCAATCGGTGAGTAGCGGTATCCCTGATTATCGGAGATCCAGCCAAGCGCGCCAGCGCTGGTCATCGCCGCTGACATCTGTTGTCCTCCGGGCGTTTTCATATGCCGCAAGGGGGATACGTCGAAGACAGCCTTCAGCGCGCGCAGGCTGGCATCCGCGTCGAACGCATTTGGCAGATGGAGGATATCCTGCCCATGCCACTGCGCCTCGGGCCTTTGGTCGGAAAAAAGATCAGGCATAGTCAGGCTGCATCGTGGAAAATCAGGCCGAGTGCAAATCGCTCACCGCGACGCACTTCGCTGACGCCATGGCGCATCTTCACGCGGTAGTCGCCGCGCGTGCCGACGACAGGCCGTTCATTCACGCAGAACACGACCGCCTCCCCCGCTTTCAAGGGGACGACTTCAGCACGGGATTGTGCGCGTGGGCGCTGCTCGGTGAGGACAAACTCACCGCCCTCAAAGTCTGTTTGCGGATCACTCAACAAGATCACAACCTGCAGCGGGAAAAGAATGTCGCCGTAAAGGTCCTGATGCAGGCGGTTATAATCGCCGGTTTCGTATTTCAGGATGAGCGGCGTCGGACGGGTCTGTCCGGCAGCTTGGCATTGCGCCTTAAACTCCGCATGCGTGGGTGGATAGCGCAGGTCGTTGTCCAGTCTTGCGGACCATTCATTCGCTATTCCGGCAAGCGGCGAATAAAGGTGTGCGCGCAAGGCCGCTATGGGCTCGGGCAGAGGATAGGCGAAGTAGCGGTACTCTCCATCACCGAATCCGTGCCGACGCATGGTGATCGTCGAGCGGTAGTCATCATCATCGTCATACTTCGCGCGCAAGGCACACCGCTGGTCATTATCCAGAAGTTGACCGAGCGATGCCCAGCCTTTTGCGTTCAAGCGGGCTTTCGTGGCCTGCCAGTCGATAGGAGCATGTACTGTCATCTAAAATAGTCTAGCAATCGCGCCCAAGCGCGCAGCCCGTTTCTTGCGGCGCTAATTGTCTGGCGTGGGATCTGGCGCTGCCGGCGGGCGCGCAATGCTCGAGACGAGCGGCGTGAAATCATTCCAGTCAAATTCAGCCAATTCGAAAGCCCAGCCTTCAACACGGGCATTGATTGTTTCGGCCCGGCGCGCGCCTTCACCGGCTTCAATCGCGCGAACAGTAACGTAAAGCCCGTCGGGGTCTCGATAGGCTGATACGTCGAGATCGAGGCCGTCATACGTGGTCGTGATATGGCGCGCGACGGAGCGGGTGGAGATGTCGCTCGCCGGTTTAGCCCCAACGGGCGCAAACCGCGATATCGCAAGCGCTGGCCCTGCTGCGGCGATCCGATTCACGAGTTGTCGGTCGCTGAATGGAGCTGCCGGACGGAAAGCCCGTGCCCCGGCGCCTGGCGGACGACGGAGGAACAACTCCTCTCCCCGCGCATCGACAATGCGCAATGCTGCAATCGCATCCCCGTCTATGTCGATGAGGTCGAAGTCGAGCCACGCATCTCGGGTGTAAAGCGGCGGCAAGTCGCCTGTCAGGCGGAAGGCCGTGGCATCATCGGTCAGGCGGCCGTAGAGCCGACCGGCTTTGCGCCCCGTGATCAGGCTCGAAATCGTATCGTCCGGACCGAGAATTTCGATGCGCGCACCGGTACCGCCCTCATCCGGATTTCCCAGTCCGATACGGTCGAATTTGTCTGGATCGCGGGTGCGCGCTTCACCCCATTCGAGATCCGAAAGCCCAGAAGCCAAGGCTGCGAGGCGGTCTGACCGAATGGGATAGCCGCCAGCCTCAGCCATGACCCAACCGCTCGGTCCCGGGCGAAGCGTGTAGGCATCGTCTGCAAGGATGATGCGGATTTCCTGGGTTTGCGCGCGCTGGGTTTCAAAGTCCGGAAGGACGCGCGTGCCAAGACGATCATTTGCGGGTTGCGCGGTGCTGCCCGTCATCGATCCGATCAGATTGAGAACCAGCAGGATCGCTGCGATGCCCGCGAGAATGAAAACAGTTTTCCGGCGTGCGTCCATCATGGAGCCGGCCTCCGCCGACCGCGCCACCAGACGAACACGCCGATCAAGGCAACGAGGCCAGCGCCGCCCCAGATGTTCACAGCCTTGAGCGTCGCTTCGAGACCATCGATCTCACTGCGGAAGTCAGCCTCGACATCGCGCAGGCGGGTACGGGCATTAACGATCGTTGTGCGCAAATCGGCGAGCTCTTCGCGCTCATCGCGTGTCAGGTCCGCCTCCAGGTCGCCGGCATAAAACCCATCGCGAGCGCCAATGGCCTGGAGTTCCGAGAGGCGATCCTGCGCGGCCGAAAGGCGGGCCTGCAGGCGGGCCTGTTCATCGAAATACCGCGCTTCTGCGCGCGCGCGCAAATTCTCAACACGGGTCATGGGGCGCGTCCCTGGCTGGCGCGCCCGAAGGGACAAAAGCTCAGCACCGCCAGCAAGACCATCCAGAGCATTCAGGATGAAGGCGGCATTGTCAGCGACGGTCGTCGCGGAAGCCGGGTCGACGTAAAAGCCATCATCGACGATATCGGCATCGGCAATAAAAATGATCTGCGCCTCGCGCTCGCTCTCGGCGATATGGGAATCAGGACGCCCTGCCCGAGCGATGAGCGCTTCCGCCAGAACGGGGTCCTCGGGCACATCCAACGTTGGCGCGCCATCGGGGAATGCCGTTCGAAGGGCACCGACCAAGCGACCAGCCAGCACGAAGGGGGCATCCTGTGCGTCGTACTGGGCGACAACTGCTGAAGGTTCAGCCGGGCCGAGGGCAAGGTCTGCGTCTATGGAAGAAGGCGACTGGCTGGTCCGAACGAGCGTGGTGAACACAGCCGTGTCCGGCGGCCTTGCCCGCAGGGCACCCGAAGCTCCGAAATGCAATGCGCGGCCAATGTCTGCGGTGGCGAGATCATCAGCGCTGGTGAGATTTGGGGGAATCGCCATGAAAAGAGGCTGTCCAACCACATTTGACCGTCCCTCCGTATCGGTTTCGACCGGCAGGGCCGTTGCAACGTCCGCCACCGCAAAATCGCTGAGCGTGACGCCCCAATGGTCACCGAGACGACCAAAGTCGGACTGTTTGGGCGGACCGCCGATCGCGAACGGATCTGAGGCGGCGGCTTTGACCGCGGGATCCGTCATGTAGATCAATCGTCCTGTCTTCAGAACGAATTGGTCGACAAGCCAGGCCTGCCAGTCCGTAAGAGGCTCTGGATGCACGATCAGCAGAACGTCAATGGTGTCCGGTAAATCCACAAAGTCGGCGGGGATGCGCTCGATCGCAAACGTCTTCGCCATTTCCTGAAGGAGAAAATACCCGCCACTGCGCCCGTCACCCTGCAAAGCAGGCAAAGCGGTGAGCACGCCGACCACGGGCGGATCCGGATCATCAAGACGGGCGATGAGCCGTGTAAGGTCGTATTCGAGGGACGCCTCGCGGTCGGGCGCGAGAAAGGGGATAACGGCCTCATCGTCAACAGCGTTGCGCCCGATAATCCCGAAATAGAGCGGATCGCCGCGACCAGAGTCTATGGCCGTAACGCCGCCAGCGAGCGCCTCATCCTCAGCTTCAGAAAAGGGCTTGGGGTCTACTTCGCGCAAGAGGATCGATCGGCCAGCAACGCTTGAGTAGGCATCGAGCACTTCACGGACCCGGGCGGCATAGGCGCGTATGGCAGGGAAGTCCTGTGCGACGTCGCCGGAATAGACGAAGGTGATCTCGACGGGCTCAGCAAGGTCTGACAGCACCGCGCGGGTCCCGTCGGATAGGGAGTAAAGTTTGTTCTCGGTAAAGTCCGCGCGCGCCCCGGAAAGGATCGACTGGGTCCACAGCGTCGACAATATGAAAATAAGGACGGTGAGCGCTGAGGCCGTGATCGAGTAAGTGCGTGTGCTCATGCCCTACCCCATCATCCGGCGGCGAAGGGCCCACAGAGCATTCAGGCAGACGAAGAGCGCCGCTACGCTGAGATAGTAGACCGCCGCCCGTAATTCGAAGACGCCGCGTTGGGCCCCTTCAAAATGGGTGAGGAAGGAAAACTGCGCCACGGCATCTGATACGCCTGAACCAAACAGCGACGTGACACCCGACAGGACGAGCGGCCATCCTGCAGCCGTCAGCAGGAAGGCAACGACAACGCTTAGAATGAATGCGGAAACCTGGCTTGATGTGAGCGCCGACGTTGCCGCACCAATCGAAAGGTACGCGCCCGCCATCAGCAGGCTCATGATGTAGGTCAGTGCGATCGCGGCATTATCTGGCGCACCGAGGATGTTGGCCGTGATCCACATGGGCGCTGTCAGGGCAAGCGCCGAAGCCGCCACCGTCCAGGCCGCCAGCAGCTTTCCGAGGACAAGCCCCGGCATGGCGACGGGGAGCGACAAGAGCAATTCATCGGTACCGCCTGCGCGTTCGTCGGCCCAAAGCCGCATGGCAAGGGCGGGCAGGAAGATCGTGTAAAGCCAAGGATGCCAGACGAAGAAGGGCGCGAGGTCAACTTGCCCGGTGTCAAAGAAGCGCGCGCCCTCCCACGTAAACAAGCCAAGAGCGATCAGGAAAACCGCAATGAAGACATACGCCATGGGTGTTGCGAAATACGCGCGCAATTCACGGGAATAAGCCGCCCGAAAGCCGGCGAACGCACTGGTCACAGGGGTCATGCGCCATTCTCTACGGTCTGGTCCGTAAGCGCCGTAAACGCCGCATCGAGGCGACCTTTGCCACGCGCGGCAAGCGCTTCGGGGGTTTCGTCGGCGACAATTCGGCCACGGTCGACAACCACTGCGCGCGAACACATGGCCGGGACTTCCTCCAGCGTGTGGGTGGAGATGAGGATGGCTTTTTCAGGCGCGATGCGGGCGATCAGGGCGCGAACAGCGCGTTTCTGGTTCGGGTCGAGCCCGTCAGTTGGCTCGTCAAGGATGAGGATGGGCGGATCATGCAGGAGCGACGCTGCAAGGCCCACGCGCCGACGATAGCCTTTGGATAGCGAACCGATCCGCTGGTCGATGACGCTAAAAATTCGAGCATCGGCAATGACGCGGTCGACCGCATCCGAGCGTTCAGACTTCGGAAGATTTCGCGCCGACGCAATGAAGCCGAGAAAACCGCGCGGGGTCATATCAAGATATAGCGGTGCCCCTTCGGGCAGATAGCCGAGCGCTGCCTGGGCGTCGCGGCGAGCCGTGAGTATGGAATGGCCGGCGAGAAGCGCATCGCCGCTATCGGGCTCAAGAACGCCTGCAGCCATGCGGAGCGTTGTCGATTTCCCGGCACCATTCGGACCGAGAAACCCTACGACCTCGCCTTTTCCGACAGACAGGCTGAGCCGGTCTACGGCGGTCTTGTCTCCAAAGGTGCGGGTTAGCGCCTTGAGGTCTAGCATTCTAACGGAAGCCGTCCTTTTTGACGGGTTTCAGATAGCGAGATTTGCATGGCCTTGCCAGTGTCACTGTAACAGAAGCAATCAGGCCGCAAACCGGGCAAAATCCTCGCCTAGTGCCTTCGCGGACGTCTCAACGAGCTGTTTTCCATCATCGGCGTTTGACTGAGTCGGGTCAGAGCCGATCCGCCCATCGGGGAAACTTGCCCGGTATTGCACTGCGTCCCCGATCGGCCCATTGGGCGCAATCTTCGGCGACATTTCGACATCAGATTTTGCGTAATCCGGGTACCCGAAATAGGTCACCGAAACCTCAGACGCCGTCGCATGCATACCATGGCCCGTTGGATAGAGTTTGTTGCAAAGCGCGACGACCGGCTTGTAGTCCCACCAGTTGACCAGCTTGAGCTTGAGGCCGGCGCGATTGTCCTCTCCGCGAGGGTCAAAGCTGCGCTGGGCGTGAATTTCAGCAAAGGCGGCATTGATGGTGGCGATATTACCGCCATGACCATTGAACCAGTAGATGCGCTCAAATCCGTGGCGGGTGAGCGAATTGGTCCAGTCCAGCATGGCCGCGATCATCGTCGACGGACGCAAGGTAATCGTGCCCGGGAAAGCCAGGTGGTGCTGCGCGCAACCGACATTGAAGGTCGGCCCTACGAGCACACCGTCTGGATCATCTGCCTCAGCGTGAAGTGCAATAATTTCCGGGCAGAGCGCATCGGTGCCGACAAAGCCATTCGGTCCGTGCTGCTCCATGGAGCCAATCGGGATGATGATGGCGCGGGAGCGCTCGAGCCAACGCTCGATATCCTGCCAAGTGGAAAGCGGAAGTCTCATGGTGATCAGGCATGCCGCAAACCCGGCGGCGCGTCGAGGGCTATCATGGTGGGGGAAGTGTCGGGCAGCAGATGATGCAAACGCCCCAGGGGGCTGGGGGGGCTGATGGGTCTGGAGTGCCTGCAGAAGCTCCACCGCCCGACACACACAAGATGCGAGTCATGCAAGGCGTTGACGCGACGGAAATGGGACGATTGTGCGGCGTGTGGTTTCGTCTTGGTAATGGGTTAACGTGTGGGCTCGTCAGATGTAAGGTCTTCGCGTGATACTCTCGGGAGCAACATGAGCGCAGCGCGGGCGACAAAGGCAAAGGTAGCGTTCCATCGCACGGAAATGCGCCCGATCCTCGACGTCTACGGACGCATGGTGGCGACCGCAGAGGCGCGAGACTACGCCATCGGCATGTACCCAGACCGGGCCGTCTTCGCAATTTATGAGCGGACCGCCGAAAAGCCCACATGGCGCATCGAGAAAGTACCGGCATTGTCGCGCAAGCAAGGGCAATACGTGGTGTATGGCTCGGCCGGCCAGGTGCTGCGCCGGGGGAATGAGCTCAAGGCCGTCCTCAAAGTCTTCGCCAGCCGGCGATTCGTGGTGGTGAGCTAAGAAAAAAGCCCCGGACCTTGCGGAACGGGGCTTCGATCTCTGGTTGGATACTGGGCCGCTATTCGCGCGACGACAGCACCATCATCACAATCCGGAACATGTTCACGAACGAGATGAAGAAGTTGAGCGCGCCCCAGTTCGTCATCACTGCGAGCGAACGGGCGTCACCACCTTGGGCATAATAGCCCTGCTTCAACTCCTGCGTTTGCCAGGCCACAATGCCAGCAGACAGGACGAAGACAGCAGCCATCACGATCCACTCAAAGGTGGACGACGGCGGAAACAGGAGGCTGACCAATGACAGCGCCAGCACGCCCCAGATTGCCATCACCATGGCACTGCCGAAGCCGGTCAGATTACGCTTTGTCGTGTAACCCCACAGCGACAGCGCCCCGAAGGTCGACGCCGTGATAAAGAATGCCTTCGCGATTGTTCCATAGGTCGCGCCGACCTGAATGCCGCCGCGGGTTGAGCCCGCGAAGGATTGTTCAGCCATCATCACCCAAATGCCGAGCCCGAGGCCGATCATGGTCACGATAGACCAGTACAGAATGGCTGTGCCTAGCGGTGACGGGTTCTTCATGAAGAACATGGACCCGAGCAGCAGCGCGATGGGGCCCCACTGCACCACCATGTAAAGCGGCGTACCAAAAACGAGTGCGGTGACAGGCTCAACGGTGCCGGCTACGTAGGCCAGCACGCCTGCAAGCGCGATTCCCAGAGCCAACTTATTGTAGACGCCCAGCATGAAGCTACGCAGGCCCTGATCCACAGATGTGTCCAGTGAGCCGCCGCGCGCGCCAGCCGCCATGGACCGGTTGAAATCGTTCATTTCGCTCCTCATAGCGTTGCCCCCGCTATTGCGGGATGTGCAGAGAATATGTGGTTTCCTATCGTGTTCCGCAAGGAAAACCGGTTGTCCGCACCCCTTTTTCGCTCTTAGCTTCCGGCCGGTCGAAGCCGGGAGCAAAACCATGCCCATCGAATACCGTCCACTGGGGCGCACAGGCGAAACTGTCACCAATTGTTGTCTCGGCACAATGACGTGGGGCCAGCAGAATACCGAGGCCGAGGGCCACGCGCAGATGGACTATGCGCTAGAGCGCGGCGTGACCTTCTGGGATACGGCTGAGATGTATGCGATCCCGCCCAAGGCTGAGACGCAAGGGTCCACCGAGCGCATCATTGGGACATGGTTCAAAGCGACCGGGCGGCGGGACGACGTGTTTCTTGCAAGCAAGATCTCTGGGCGGTCCCAGATGGTCTGGACACGGGACGATGACGTCCCGCTGACCCGTCACACACGAGAACAGATTGATGAGGCCGTCGAAAAGAGCCTGAAACGCCTGCAAACGGACCGAATTGATCTGTATCAGCTGCATTGGCCAGACCGGCCTGTTGGCCTGTTCGGACAAAGACTTCCGGCCAAGCATTTCGCGACCGAATTCGAGGCGTTCGAAGCCATTCTCGAGAGCCTGAACCGGCATGTGGAGGCAGGGCGCATCCGCTACCTCGGGCTTTCGAATGAAACTCCGTTCGGCGTGATGCGCTTCCTGGCGGAAAGCGAGGCGAACGCCTTGCCGCGCATGCAATCGATCCAGAACGCCTATAATCTCGTCAATCGTACGTTTGAGACAGGCCTTGATGAGATCGCGCTCCGTGAGCACGTCGGGCTGCTTGCCTATTCGCCGCTGGCACAAGGCTACCTGACGGGCAAATACCGTGATGGGGCGCTGCCAGAGGGGTCTCGCAAGCAATTGTTCGAAAGACTGCAACGCTATGAAGGCCCGAAAGCCATTGAAACGATCAATGCCTACCTTGATCTGGCCGCGGAGTTTGGCGTGGATCCCGCGCAATTCGCAATCCGATTCTGTGACTCACGCGCGTTCACCACGTCAACCATTATTGGCGCGACCACGATGGACCAATTGAAGACTTGCATAGACGCCTTCGACCTGGATTGGACGGAAGAGATGGAAGACAAAGTCGAGGCGATTCACTTGTCGCAACCTTCGCCCTGTCCTTGAGCAGCTGGATGTTTGACTTCGCGCATAGGTGGATGCAATCGTTTCCCTACTGACGCAGCGGCAACAGAACCGACGCGCTACAAAAGGGGAAACACATGGCGGACGCATCAAAATACGCGGACAACATCAAGAAATACGCTTCCGGCTACAACCAGAAGGCCGCTGAGAAGATCGTTGGGCATCTCGGCATCGCTTTGCGCAACCGGGACAGCTCGCTGGTCTCCTGCTCGGACCAGGGCGAACTCGACCGCGTGCGGGAGAAATGGTGCCGCGGAAAGCTGGGCTTGTCCCAGTCACAGGCGGATCTGGACGCAGCCATTGCGAAGATCTGCGACGTGCTCAAGGACGAGGGCGGGAATAAGTCCCGCGTGACCTTCTACTACCTGCTGGCTGAGCATTTCGGAAAGCTGGACCACCTCGCTAGCTGAGCGCGCATTCGGGTTACAAGAACGGCCCGGTCGTGACGGTCGGGCTTTTCTTTTGCGTTTTTCCGGCGCACAACGCCTGCATCATGCGCCTCTTCGCTGCCTTACCGGTCCCGCCCGAGCAGGCTGAACGCCTCGTTCCGCTTCAAAAAGGGCTGGCGGGGGCAAGCTGGCGGCCCGTGGAGAACTTCCACATCACCTTGCGCTTCTTTGGCGACGTTCACCGACCACTGGCCCTCGATCTGGACGAGGAGCTGGCACAGATCGACATGTCACCGTTTTTGCTGAGCCTGAGTGGAGCAGGCTGGTTCGGCCGGCGCGAACCCTATTCGGTCTGGGCGGGCGTCGCTGAGAATCCAGATCTGATACGTCTTGCCAAGGCGTGTGAGCGCGCGGCGCGGCGGATTGGCTTGCCGCCCGAAAAGCGTAGTTACAGGCCCCACGTCACATTGGCTTATTGCCACGGAACGCCGCTGGAGGCCGCCAGGGCTTGGAGCGAACGATGCCAGGCCTTGCAAACGGAAGCGTTCTGGGCGGATCGTTTCCACCTCTACTCGAGTCACACCGGCAAGGGCCCAAGCCGCTATGTCGCTGAAGCAGAGTATCCGTTGGCGTGAGCGAAGTGGATGGTGCCGCTTAGGTGACTTGAACACCTGACCCCCGCATTACGAATGCGATGCTCTACCAGCTGAGCTAAAGCGGCTATCCGATTTGAGGGCGTTCCTATACGCCCGCTGAGCGCCTGCTTCAAGGGCGATTTACGCTTGGCGCGCAGCGCTCAGTCATCGTCTGGGACAAAGTCGAGTGGCGGGGCGAGCGGTGTTTTCACCGGCATACTCGCCCCGTCTGCTTTGGACGGCTCCGGTGCAGGGAGCGACGGCACGCGACCGGCTTCGAGTTCCCGGCTGAAGCGTTCGTGGCGGGCGTGGATCAACTCGCCCACATCGCCGAACGCATAAACAAGGCGCGACCAGTCTTTCGGGTCGTAATCAAACGCACCGCCGCGAGGATCGATATCAGACCAGTCTGGCTCGCGGGCTGCGGTTGCTGCCATGCGGGCCCAGCGATCGGCCTCAGCAGGGTCACCATAGCCGCGTAACGCCCGCTCCATCAGCAAACACAGCCGCGCTGTGGGTTTCTCTTCAACCAGAAGGGCAAGTGCTTTCACGGCCTCGACCCAATCTTTACGGTCGATGGCGACTTCAGCCTTCAGGACACGGCTTTCTCGGTGGCTCGGATTGGTCGCAGCGATCGCGTCGAGGCGCTTGGAAATTGTATCGGGGCCGGCGTCGGGTTCGAGGCGCCGCGCGAGCTGGGCAAGCGCCGGGTGGGGGCGGGCCTTCCAGGCAAGTTGCAGGACCTGCTCTGCCGGTTTGACCTTGCCATCAACCATAAGATGCCGCGCGCCAAGCCAGGCCGCTGGCGGGAAACCGGGGGCGGCACGGATGGCATCGGCGAGGGCGCGCTGGGCAGCCTGGCGCTGGTCGTCGGCCGTACCAGCCGCTTGCGCCGTTAGCAAAACAGCGCGGCGCCGGCGCGCCGGTTCGGGCTCGATCAAACTACGGCGTTCACCAATCCCCAACGTCGAGAGCGCCTTTTCCCAGTCACCCCGTGCGACCTGCATGTCGAAAAGGGACTGAAACGGCCAGTCGGCCCCCGTCTTCAGGCCGAGCGCTTCCTTTGCGCGTGCTTCAGCGGTGGCAGCGTCGCCGCGTTCAGCTGCGGCGGAGGCAGAGCCGCGAAGCCCGGCAAGCTGGCCACCGGGCATGCGTGCCAATTGTCCCCAGGCGCGCTCGGCCGAACTCCAGTCATCGCTTGCCTCGGCCGCACGGGCTTCGAGCAGCAGTTTGAGCCGCTCGTCTTCCGCATGGCCGAGGGCCCTCTTGGCAAGTTTCAGTGCGGTGGTCGCATCGCCGGCTTCTGCAGCGAGCAGCCCATCCGTTAGGGCCTGATTGGCCTTGCGAGTGCGTACGCGCTGGCGCGATCGGCCGAGACGGCCCGGCAAGGCAAAGACCCCGCCGAGGAAAGACAGGCCTAGCGCCGCGATTCCGCTCAAGATCAACAAGATCGCTCCGGCAAGGGCGAAATTCATTTCGACGCTTGTTCCGGTACCGAGATCGACCGTGACACCTCCGGGCTTGGACCAAGCCCACATCACCACCACCACAGCAAAGAGCGCGATCAGGCCAATCAGGATGAAATAGACAATGCGCTTCATCGCGGCTTACGGATCCGACCGCAGCATCGTTAGGTTGAGGCTCTCCAAGGCCGCTTCGAGCGCAAGCCGATTATTGGCCGCGTCCAACCATGCCCTGAACGCGCCCGCTCCGGGCCCATCAAGGGCTTCGATCTTAGACGTGGCGGCTTGCAGGTCACCGGCTTCCAGATCGGCTTCCGCTTCGTTGAGTGCGTCGGCAAGCACAGGCGCTTCCCCTTCCCGGCGCACAGTGACGGCGTCACCCAATACATTGCGCACCCAGCCCCAACCATCGTCTTCGCCGGTTGCATCGGCCTCCACTGCTGCCCCCTTGGCATCGACAAAGCTTGCTGTGAGGTCCGCAAGCGTCGGTGCCCCCTCGGCGGCAATGGCTTCGAGCGCCGGGATGCTTTCATGGTCCGGCATCGCAGCTTTGAGCTTGGCGAACGGGGTCTGGAACGGTTGACCGCGACGCGCGCGGGACTCGATGCCTGCCAAGGCAAGCGCAGCATCGGCACGGCGAGCAGCATCTGCAGCCGCGGCTTCAGCGACAGCCGCAGCCTCGTTCGCAGCTTCCGTTTCCTCGGACGGTGTATCTTCGGTTTCAGCTGGCGGCACGACGGGACGGCTTTCCATTTCCGCGCGTAGGGCTGCCAGTTCTTCCTGCATAGACCTTAGGGCACCTGTGTCGATGTCTGCGGATTCCGCCTGAGCTGGAGGTGCGGTTTCAATGGCTTCAATGCGTTCGGCGGCAGCCGCCAAGGCCTCGGCACGGCGCTCAGAGCCGGCTTTCACATCAGCGAGCTCTGCCTCGAGCGCTTCGACCCGCTCGCGCATCACGGTGACCGCCCGGTTCATCTGCCGCGGACTGACAGCTTCTGCCTCATCGGCCCGTTCGAGACGGTCGAGCCGCGATACGAGCGCTGCTAACCCTTCAGGTTCAGGCGCATCGGCTTCGGCCGTATCGATCCGGTCTTTAAGGGCCTGCAGGTCGGCAGAAACAGCGGCCAGGGCTTCGGAATCCTGTGCTCCGCCAAGACCCTCCAGTGCGGCTGAAAGTTTTTTGTCGAGCGCTTCTGCCTCGCCGGAAAGCCCCGACAGCCGGTTTTCATTCGCTCGCACCGACTCCACCAGTGAGTCGACGCTCTCGACGAGGGCGGAGGACTCCTGTCCATTTGACCCGCCGCTGCCGTTGGATAGGCCAATGAGGCCGCCCACGCCGGCAGCGATGAGGCTGGCCACACCAACACCCATCCAGCCCGGGCCGGAGGCTCCGCCTGCCTGTGCGGTCTTCTCCGGTGTCGACTCCGTTGCTGGTTCGAACTCGGCGTCGATTGGGCCTTCCTCCGCAAGCGGATCAGGCTTTTGTCCGTCTGTCTGGTCGCTCATCGCCCGCTGGCTCCCTGATTTGCCTAATGATCATATATGGCTGCGGGACCTGATCAAAGCGTTGACGCTGCAAACGAAAGCGCGCGGAGGAGCGCATCCTCGTTTGGACGCTCAGCGATATGCAGATCTGCGAGGCGGCGCTCGGAGAGCGGCCCTGCCGCGGCTTTTGAGACCGCGCACACCATCAAGGCTTTGCAATCGGCGGGAGCAAGCCGATCGAACGCTGCAGCCCCTTTCGCCGAATGGATGAGCACGCAACATGGCCCGTTCGATAAGCTCGCGAGCGCCTCTGGAGCCAGGTTTCGGGCATCAACGGTGCGATAAAGCGGCGCAAAGCCAACATCATACCCCCGCGCCCTAAGGGTCTCCATCAGCCGGCCAGCGGCGGCTTCATTGGCGACGTGCAGCAGCCTACCGTCTCCAACGCGGCGCTGCTCAGATACAAGCGCAGCAAGATCGGCTGCGTTCCCATCGGCGTCTTTAACAACAGTCCATCCTGCTGCTTCGGCTGCAGCGCGCGTTGCCCGCCCAACGCAGATGGCTTCAATGTCCCGGCGGTCACTTCGGGCAGCAAAGGTGCGGACACCATTGGCGCTTGTAAACAACAGCCCCGTAACGCCCGTGAGGTCCAGGGGCGGCGGTGGCACGATGGGTTGAATGCTCAGAGCGGGGGAGAGGATCGAGTGAAACCCCAGCTCGGCGACCCGGGTTGCCGTCTCCCTCGCGCCAGGCTCTGCCCGTGTAATAATGACTGGAAGCGTCATCCGTCCTCAAAGGCGGGAAGGTCATCGCCTGCATCGGCCCGAATCGCATTGCCAACTGTGGTTCCGAGCGTTTCAAAGTCCGATGCCGATGCACCAGATGAAACTCGACCTTCCGCGCGCCATCGGCGCGAACCGTCCACATCCAACACCTCCCCGACGAGCCGCCATCCATCGCGGTCGCGGAACAGGTGGCCCGCTATGGGCGTCCGGCAACTGCCATCAAGCGCTTTCAGGAAGGCGCGTTCCGCCGTAGCCGCAGCCGTCGCAGCCGTATCCGAAATAGCATTCAGCGCGGCGAGCGCGGCATCGCTCAGGGCACCATCCTTTGCGGCCACGCCAATGATACCTTGGGCGGGTGAAGGCAGCATGTCTTCAAGCGGAATGGGCGTTCCATGATGGGCAAGCCCGAGGCGTTTGAGCCCGGCCAGCGCAAGGTAGGTCGCATCAGCCTCCCCTGCATCGAGCTTGTTTAGACGGGTTTCGACGAGACCTCGGAACGTGACGATGTTAAGGTCCGGCCGCATGGCGAGGGTTTGCGCTTCTCGGCGCAGGCTTGCTGTTCCAACCGTTGCTTCGTTTGGCAGGTCCCGCGGATGGTCGCAGACCCTGCTGATAAACGCCTCTCGCGGGTCTTCCCTTGGCAGGAACGCTACGAACACCTGGCCGTCCGGCAGAAGACTGGGCACGTCTTTGAGCGAGTGCACAGCAATATCCACGCGGCCAACATCGACGGCGCGGTCGATCTCCTTTGTGAATAACCCCTTCCCACCGGAATTGATGAGGCGTTCGGTGGTCAGCTGGTCGCCACTGGTCGTGAAGGTGACGATTTCGCCAGTGATCGCACCGCCTGAGGCGGCTGCGAGCGCATCTGCAACGGCATGGGCCTGCTTGAGCGCCAGAGGCGATCCGCGCGTGCCGATTTTTATGGGTTCAGCATGGGTCATTGATCAGACCGGTATCGGCTTCCTCCCGCGCCGACAAGACAGGCCACCATGACGGCGAGTTGACCAGGCGGCGCGGCATGATAAACGCGCTTATCGAATAACAGAAAAATTTCCTAGAATCGGAGGCTTTCCCATGAAGACGACCGCGACCGCACTTGCTGCCATTCTTGCCCTTGGCGCATGCAGCCAGATGGGGACGACGCCCGATGATGCCGTTATAGCCGAGCCTGCGGTTGAAACGCCTGTGACCTCCGCTGAACCGGAAATGACCCAGGCCGAGCTATCCGAGACGATCAATGCCTGGTTCGATGAGCAGTACGAGGAAGAACTTCAGTTTAGCCCGATCGGCCTGACCTTCCTTGGCCGGAAAGAGCAGTACGACACGCTGGGCGAATTCAGCGTCGATGCGTACCTTGAGCAGGTCGAGTGGAAACGGGCATCGGTTGCGGAAATGGAGGCGACCTTCGACTACGACGCGCTCTCACCGGAAGACCAGATCTCTTATGACATCTGGAAGTACCAGTCCGATCAGGGTGTAGCGGGCCTGCCGTATCTCTATAACGGGTTCACCTTCGACCAGATGAACGGTGCGCAGAGCTTCCTCGCCACATTCCTGATCAACTTCCACCGCGTAGACAACAAATCCGACATGGAAGCCTACATCTCGCGCATCAAGGACGCCTCCCCGCGCATGGACGAGATGCTGGCCACGGCCAAGGAAGCGGCATCCCGCGGTGTTGTCATGCCAGGATTTGCGATCGATGGGGTGATCGAGCAGTCGCAGGCCATCATTACGGGTCAACCTTTCAGCGGCGAAGAGGACAGCGATCTCTGGGCCGATGTGAAAACGGAGATCGACACGCTGGTCGAGAAGGAAGAAATCACCGAGTCCGAAGCGACCGTCCTGCGCAGCCAGGCCCGCCAAGCGCTCCAGAACGAGTTCAAGCCGGCCTATCAGCGGCTGATTGCCTGGGCAGAAGGTGAAAAGTCCAAGGCTCCTGAAGTGAATTCCGGGGTGGCGTCGCAGCCAGACGGCGAAGCATATTACAACTACCGGATCGCCAACCAGACGACGACGTCCATGACGGCCGATGAAGTCCATGAACTTGGCCTCGCAGAAGTCGCCCGTATTCGCGGCGAGATGGAAACGATCAAAGAGAAAGTTGGCTTCGAAGGCACGCTGCAGGAGTTCTTCACGGAGCTGCGCGAAAACAAGGATGACGAACGCTACTATTATCCGAATACGGACGAAGGACGTCAGGCCTATATCGACGATGCCACGGCAGCGATCGACAACATTAGCGAGCAATTGCCGAACTATTTCGGTATCATGCCCAAAGCCGAATTGATCGTGAAACGCGTGGAACCGTTCCGCGAGCAGGATGGCGCAGCTCAACACTACTATCCCGGCACACCGGATGGGTCTCGCCCTGGCATCTACTATGCCCACCTTTCAGACATGACGGCGATGCCAAAGCGAGAACTGGAAGTGATCGCCTATCATGAAGGCAATCCTGGCCACCACATGCAAATCTCGATTGCGCAGGAACTGGAAGGCGTGCCGGAGTTCCGCACGCAAGCTGGGTTCACCGCCTATGTAGAAGGCTGGGCGCTTTACTCCGAGTGGCTGGCCACCGAAGTGCCGGGGACCTTTGAAGATCCGTATTCGGACTTTGGTCGCCTCGGTTCCGAGATCTGGCGCGCCATCCGCCTCGTTGTGGATACCGGCCTTCACGCAAAAGGCTGGACCGAGCAAGAAGCCATCGATTACTTCCTCGCTAACGCTGCCATCACCGAAGCGCAGGCGAAATCTGAAGTACAGCGCTACATTGTGATGCCAGGCCAGGCGCTCGCGTACAAGATCGGTATGATCAAGATCCAGGAGTTGCGCGCCGAAGCTGAAGCGGAGCTCGGTGAGAAGTTTGAGATCAAGGGCTTTCACGACACGGTTCTGGGCGGCGGCGCGATGCCGCTAGACGTGCTCGAGCGCCGTGTCGATCTTTGGGTTGAAGCGATGAAGGCAAGCTAGTCTTTATTGCAAGCCGAAACGTCCCGTCCCGGGGAATCGTACTCGCCATCCATTAGATCGAGGGCGTGATGGGACGACCGGGTTGAAGCGAAGGCTCCGTAGGCAAAACTGCGGAGCCTTCACTGTGTTTGATTTGCCTGTTCCTTATGTGCCATCGAATTTTGGCGTCCGCCTTTCGGTAAAGGCCGTCAGCGCTTCGCGGTGATCCCGCGTCTGGGCAGTCAGGACCTGTTGCCGGTCTTCCATCGCCATCGCCGCATCGAGGCTCTGGGCGTCAACGGACCAGTTGAGCGCATCCTTGGTCAGGCGCAGACCGGCCGGTGTTGTTGTCAGCATGTGTTCGATCAAGTCATCGGCAGATGACAAGAGTGCGTCTTTTGCGACCACCTTTGAGACGAGCCTGACTGCAGCCGCTTCGGCAGCGTCCACAAAGCGTCCTGTGAGGAGCATTTCAGACGCCACCGACAACCCGACAAGCCGAGGCAGGAAGTAAGAGCTTCCCATGTCGCATCCTGTGAGGCCGACGCGAATGTAGGCGGCATTAAAGCGCGCCGTTTCGTCAGCGATGCGGATGTCAGACGCAAGGGCGAGCGACAATCCACCCCCGCAGGCCGGGCCGGAAATGAGCGATATTATAGGCTGGGGACACCGGCGCATCGCCTTGTAGATGTCGCGTATGCGCGTCTGGACTGAAAATGCGTCGCCTTTCGTTTCCGACTGGGCTTCGAAGCCCTGAAGGTCGAGACCTGCGCAATAGCCGCGCCCTTCCCCGCGCAAGACCACGACGCGTACGCCATGAGTCCGATAGAGACCCTGGAAATAGTCAGAAAGCGCGTCTGTCAGCTCACTATTCAGGGCATTGAGCCGGTCCGGCCTGTTCAACACAACCCAATCCACCTCGCCGCGCCGTTCGACTTTGAGAACTTCAGCCATTGCGTGTCTCCCTTTCGTTTGTCCATGACTGTAGCGGCGATGCACGCTGGGTATATGCGTCCCGCGACGACACCCCTTGTTCAAGGCGGGCGGGTCTATACGCTCAAGGACAGGAGGATGCGCGATGCGACTAGACCCGAGCCCGGATGCCGAACCGTTCAGGCAGATGATCCGCCGCTTTTTCGAAACCGAGTATCCGCAAGACATTCTGGCGAAGACCGCGAGCGGGGCGTCCCTGACAACTGCAGACGTGCGCAGGGCAGAGATGGCGCTTGGCGAAAGGCGTTGGCTCGCCACTGCATGGCCGGAGGAGCATGGCGGGCCAGGCTGGTCGCTGGAACAACAGTATATTTTTGACGAAGAGCTTGAACGCGCGGGCGCGCCCACCGTTACGCCGATGGGCGTGGTTTATGTGGGCCCTGTGATCTACACGTTTGGAACAGACGCGCAGAAAGAAAAATGGCTGCCAGGAATTCGCGACGGCTCCACTGGATGGGCGCAGGGTTATTCTGAACCAAACTCTGGCTCAGACCTCGCCTCACTCCAGTTTGACGCTGCTCAGGCAGACGGTGGCGGCTATAGTCTCAATGGCGAAAAGATCTGGACATCGGCGGCGCAGCACGCCGACTGGATTTTCCTGCTCACCCGGACAGACCGATCGGGCAAGAAGCAGGAAGGCATCACCTTCATTTGTTGCGAGTTGGACCGGCCTGGCGTCGAAGTCCATCCAATCATCTCGATTGACGGCAAGCACGCGCTTAACCGGGTTACCTTCGAAAACGTCCGGGTGCCTGCGGACTATCGCATCGGCGAGGAAGGCAAAGGCTGGACCTATTCGCAGTACCTGCTTGGCCATGAAAGGACGTCCTATGCGCGCATTGGCGGCAAACGAAAAATGCTGCGGTCCCTGCGGGCCATCGCGTCAGGTCTGGAAGATGGCGGCAATCGCCGGCTCGTTGATGATGAGACCTACGCAAAGGCGCTCGCTGATGCGGAGCTGCGCGTCGATGCGCTGGAGATGACGGTTCTTCGCGTCATGTCAGCGGTCGCTGCGGGCGGGTCGCCAGGTAATGAAGCCTCGATCATCAAGATCATGGCCACAGAAACCCACCAACGCATCACTGAGCTGTTCGTCGAGACTGCAGCGCTCGCCGCCCTCCGCAGCTTTGACGATAGTGTAAGCCCGGACTGGGCGGGGGCCTACCAGTTCGCGGCTCCGGGACTTGCCAGCTATTTCGGGGGACGGGCGCAGTCGATTTATGGCGGCACCAATGAGGTACAAAAGAACATCATCGCTAAGCGGGCGCTGGGGCTTTGACCATGCGGCGCTTGAGGGCGAGCGCCGGCTTTTCAATCCACACCCATGACGCCCACCCCGCAGCGAGACCCATGGCTGTGCCAAGGATCAGTACAATCAGTGGCGTGATCCCGGCGACAAAGCCGACCAGGATCTGCATCATCGGATAGTGCCAGATGTAGTAGCCGTAAGAGACATCAGTTTTGCCCGAACCGAGCGTGCGAATGGCGGCCGGGTGAAGGCCCGCAAACACAATGAACACCCCCAGCGCAAATGACCCTGCCGGGTCGCGGAAGTAGCCGGTCAATTCTGCGAATACGCAGAGCGCCGCAGCACCGATGAGCCATGCCCAATGCAGCGTGATCCTGTGCCGCCACGCCCAGACGGCCGCCCCGAGCGTAAACGCCCAGCCGAAGCGAATTCCAATGGTGATCAGGCCTGGCAAGTTGTGCGTTTCCAGCGGGTCGATGACCAACGCAGCAACGCCAAAGCCGACAAGGGTTGCGAGCACACCCCAGCGTGTCCGCCAGATGCCAAGCGCAAAAGCGACCGCAGCGCCGATGTAGCACAGGACCTCGTAGCGGAGCGTCCAAAGCGGCACAGAAAAGATGTGAGGTTCAGGATTACTCGGGAAAAAGCCTGGTGGACCGGTTTCCACATCGAGAAAAAACAGGACGCGCAGCGGATAAGTCAGCCAGTCTGGGTCACTCCAGTACGGCTCCCCAAGCGCGAGTGCGACCACCGGCCCAATCAGCAAAACAGCAATAAGGCTCAGTGCGACCAATGCCGGCCAGATACGCAAAGCCCGCGATAGGGCGAACTCAAGACCCGCGCCCCTTTGCTCTAGGCTCTTTGCGATGAGCAAGCCGGACAGGAAAAAAAAGCCGTTCACCCCAAGCCAACCCGGTGTCATATCCAAAATACGGATCGGAATGTCGTTGGCATCGCCCGTCGTAGCGATCCAGGCGTGGTCAATGCCCACGGCGAGGGCGACAATCAGGCGAAGCGCTGTAAACGCGTTCTCGTGACTCACCAGCCGGTCTTCGAGTGCGGCCATGCCTTTCCCCCACCAAATTGAGCCCTTACGAGCACGCCCTACTGGAACTCGCGCTCGCTTAACGTTAAAGCGACGCCATGGCGACTGGATTCAACATATTGGGGATCGAAACCAGCTGCGATGAGACGGCGGCTGCAGTGCTTCGCTTCGGCGATGGCGCGCCTCAAATTCTTGGCGAAACCGTGCGCAGCCAGGTTGAGGATCATGCGCCCTATGGCGGGGTTGTGCCGGAAATCGCCGCTCGGGCCCACGCCGAGATCTGCGACCGCGTGGTTAGCGCCGCAATGGATAAAGCGGGACTAGACTTTCCTGATCTTTCCGCCGTGGCCGCAACGAGCGGGCCGGGACTAATTGGCGGTGTGATGGTGGGAATGATGACCGGAAAAGCGATTGCGCTTGCTTCGGGCATCCCGTTTCTGCCGATCAACCATCTCGAAGGGCATGCGCTCTCCCCGCGATTGAGTGTGACTTGCCCGTTTCCTTACCTCCTGCTGCTTGTGTCAGGCGGTCACTGCCAGTTCATCGCCGTGGAAGGACTTGGGGTCTACCATCGACTGGGCTCAACAATCGACGACGCCGCCGGCGAGGCTTTTGACAAGACCGCCAAACTGCTCGGCCTTGGGTTTCCCGGAGGACCGGCTGTTGAACGCTGCGCAGCATCAGGTGACGACAGCGCTATTCCCCTGCCCCGCCCCCTTCTGGACCGGCCTGGCCTCGACATGAGTTTTGCTGGCTTGAAAACAGCGGTCGCGCGGGCTGCGCAAGCAGAAGCGATGACGGAGGCGCGCAAGGCTGACCTGTGCGCGAGCTTTCAGCGCGCCGTCGCAGACGTGCTTTCAGAGAAAACGCGGCGTGCGCTTGGTGTCTTTGCCAAGGATCGGGACGGTCCTCACAGGCTTGTCGTCGCGGGCGGTGTCGCGGCAAATGCGACGTTGCGCGCTGCCCTGGACGATGTGGCTCAAACCGCTCATGCCACCCTCATTGCGCCGCCTCTGAAATATTGCACCGACAATGCGGCAATGATTGCATTGGCAGGTGCGGAACGCTTCGCTGCGGGGCTGGTGAATCCAGCCGCAATGGAGACCAAGGCGCGCCCACGCTGGCCGCTTGATGAGGTCGCAGCAGCCAATGATCCCGCCTATGGCAGCGGTAAACGTGGAGCCAAAGCCTGATGCGCCGCGCCGCGATTCTCTCGATTGCGGCATGGCTGTCAGCACCCGCCCTCGCGGACCCCTGGCGGCTTGATGACATCGACAAGCCCAATTGGCTGACGCTCTCCGGCGAAGCGCGGATCCGGTATGAAAGCCTGGGCGAGCAATTTCGCGCTGGCGGGTCGGGCGGAGACCAACTCCTCGCCATGCGTACGCTTTTGCTTGCAGAAGCTGAGACCGGAACCTGGACGCTCGGCATAGAGATGCAAGACAGCCGGACTTACCTTGACGATGACGGGACGCCGCTGTCGTCCAGCTTCGTCAATACGCTCGAGCCGCTGCAGCTATATGCCAAGCGCGACGCCTTTGGCGGCACGCTAAAACTCGGACGGCAGACTCTGGACATCGCCAGTCGTCGCTTCGTCGAACGCAATGACTTTCGCAACACAATC
>JBCBWQ010000010.1:24101-26313 GCA_039817025.1 Pseudomonadota bacterium
ACGCTAAAACTCGGACGGCAGACTCTGGACATCGCCAGTCGTCGCTTCGTCGAACGCAATGACTTTCGCAACACAATTAACGGATATTCCGGCGGGTACTGGCGCGGATCTGCCATGGATGGAACGCTGCATGTGTTCGCGGTCGCTCCCGTTGGCAAAGAACCCGCGAGCCGGTCGGGCCGCGATGCCAACGCCGTTGAACTCGACGACACAGAGTGGGGGCGCGTGTTCTGGGGCCTGCATTATGTTCGGCCCAAGGCGCTGGGATCGCTGCAGACCGAAGTCTTTGCCTACGGCTTGAACGAGGATGACCGGGAGTCCGTCGCCACCGCAGACCGCGCCTATGTCGAACTTGGCGGACGGCTCTTGCAGGCTCCGCAGGCCAGTAGATGGGACTTCGAGGTTGAAGGCGCCTATCGGTTTGGCGAGCGCTCAACAAGCAGTGGGCAGGGGGCTGACCGGGCCTTAGATGTCAGCGCGGAAACGCTTCACGCGGCGCTTGGTTATTCATGGGCCGGGCCGTGGCAGCTGCGGCTTGCTCTGGAATATGACTATGCCAGTGGAGACGACACACCGAGCGATAGCGATTTCGGAACGTATGAGCGCTTGTTTGGCACGCGGCGCGGCGATCTCGGCAACACGTCGATCCACGGCCCGCTGACGCGGCAGAACATCAATGCACCTGGTGCCAGGGCGAGCTTCAAGCGAGGCCGCTACGATGGCCGACTGCATTGGCGCGCCGCCTATCTTGCCTCAGATACCGATAGTTTCAGGCAGGCTGGTTTGCGGGACCCATCCGGCCAGTCCGGTGATTTCGCCGGGCATTCCATAGATGGCCGGGTGAGATACTGGATCGCGGAGCAATCCTTGCGTCTGGAACTCGGTGGATCGATTTTCCTGAAAGGCCGCTTCGCGAGAGAGGCCCCAGGCGCGCCCAATGAAGGCGATACGCTGTACGGTTACGCCCAATTGACCGCAACGTTCTAGTCGGCAAGGAAAAGGCGGCCCGAAGGCCGCCCCATCACCGTCAAACGTCTGGGAGGAAACGATCAGACGATGAAGTTGAAGGTGCCATAAGAGGCTGCCAGCACGGCGAGCGTGAGGGGCAGTGCGGCGAGCACCGAAATCAGAGTGCGGCCATTTTCGGTAGCTGTTGTGACGGTCATCGGTTTGCGTCCTGTTTGCGATTTTGAGCAGCACTGCGCCGCCCATGACCTACAAGTAGGACACGCCTGATCAAAAATCAATGAATAAAATGATTTTTATTCAGCGCTCACTTCAATCCTCTGATTCAAGCCAGCGCATGCCCCATTGGAAAGCCCTGCAAGCACAAGGGCCATGACGCCTTTGAACTCGCGCTCCAGCTTGTCCAGCGTGAGATTGGAAAAGAGTTGCGGATAGCGGAATTTCATCGTCGCGCTCTGAATCATCTCCGCGCAAAACGTCGGATCCTCGATTGGAGCGAAGTCTCCATCACTCACGCCGTCTTCCAGGATTCTAATGAGATGCAGACGCTCCATGGCCAGCTCCTCATTCGCAAAAAGTGGGCGCTCGGAAGACAGCACCTCCGCGACTTCGAGAATTTTCGCGTCCTTGTCGAGTTTGTCGAAGGTTGTCCGCATGCCGTAATCGATAATTTCGACGAGACGCTCCGGGGCAGGTGTCGATTTCCGGGCAATCTTTGCCTGATCCTGGTGGATCTCCGCGTTGAACTTGCGCGCCATCGCCTCGGCGATGTCTACTTTTGATGCGAAAAAACGATAGATATTGCCCGCCGACATGCCGCAATCCTTGGCAATTTCGGACATGGTTGTCTTTGCGTATCCGTAGTGCTGTATGCGCGTCATGGCCGCGTCGAGGATACGGTCTCGTGTGTCGGTCTTGTCTGTCATGGCATGATCATAAGTGAAGTTGCTGAATAATCAATGATCCCTTCAATTTCACAACATTGGTCATGCGCGTGACCCGTCTCCAGTCCATCGGCGTGATCGGCGCAGGAGCCTGGGGCACGGCGCTGGCAATTACGGCGCAGGCCGCAGGACGGGACACGCTGATCTGGGCAAGGGAAAGCGATGTGGCCGCTGCGCTTCGCGCGGGCGATGGCAATCCGCAATTTCTGCCCGATGTCGACCTTCCGGCCATAGACGCAACGACCGAGCTTGCAAATCTTGCGCGCTGCGACGCGCTGCTGGCTGTTGTTCCGGCCCAATTT
>JBCBWQ010000110.1:0-8644 GCA_039817025.1 Pseudomonadota bacterium
CCAACCACGCTCCATTTCGTTTCGGCCTGTGAGAGATCGAGGCGTTCTTCTTTCAACACCGTGCCGTCGTCTGAAATCAAAGCGGTGCGCAGTGGAATAGGCAGAGACTTCGGCGCGTCATTTCCGGGCGTGACCGGATTGGTTTGCGAAAGATGCAGGGTCAGCGTTCCTGTCGCTTCGTCCCACTCTTCTTCCGCGCGCACCCTCGGCGTTCCTGGCTGGGCGTACCACCGGCGGAAGTCTGCCAGGTCACGGCCGGTGGCCGCTTCGAAGCAGGCGTAGAAGTCCTCAATCGTTGCCGCGTCGCCGTCGTGGCGCTGGAAGTAGATATCCATGCCCTTGGCGAAGGCTTCAGCGCCAATCGTCGCCTTCAGCATACGGATCAGCTCAGCACCTTTTTCATAGACGGTCGCTGTGTAGAGATTGTCGATCGAGGCATAGCGCGACGGTCGAACGGGATGGGCGAGCGGGCCTGCGTCTTCGGCGAATTGCCGAGCGCGCAGGCGGACCACGTCCTTGATCCGCTGAACGGGCCGCGAGCGCATGTCCGCTGAGAATTCCTGATCGCGGAAAACGGTCAGCCCTTCTTTGAGGCAGAGTTGGAACCAGTCCCGGCAGGTAATTCGGTTGCCTGTCCAATTGTGGAAATACTCATGGGCGACGATGCTTTCGATGGCCTCAAAGTCCGCATCGGTTGCGGTCGCATCATCGGCCAGCACATAGGCCGAATTGAAGATGTTGAGGCCCTTGTTCTCCATTGCGCCGAAATTGAAGTCGCGGACGGCGACAATGTTGAACGTGTCGAGATCGTAGGCTCGGCCGAAAACCTCCTCGTCCCATGTCATGGACCGTTTCAGGCTATCCATGGCCCAGGCCGCGCGCTCTGAGTCGCCCTTGTCGACATAGATGCCAAGCGCAACGTTGCGCCCGTCCATGGTCGTGAAGGTATCGCGGTAAACGTCATAGTCGCCGGCGCAAAGGGCAAACAGATAAGACGGTTTCAGATGGGGATCGTCCCACTCAGCGAAATGGCGGCCGTTCTCGAGCGTGCCCGATGACCCCGGCTCTCCGTTCGACAGGAGAATGGGGTAGGCATTAGCATCCGCTTCAATGCGCGCGCTGAACACGCTCATGACATCTGGCCTGTCTGGCCAGTATGTGATGCGCCGGAACCCTTCTGCCTCACACTGCGTACAGAAGCGCCCACCTGACATGTATAAGCCGGACAGTGCGCTGTTTTTCTCCGGAGAAATTTCCACGCGGGTGTGCAGGGTAAAGGCATCCGGCGGAGATGTGATCGTGAGGCCTGCTTCGGTCTGCGTATAACGATCCGCGTCAATCGGCTCCCCGTCGATCTCGATCGTTTTCAGGGTGAGCCCATTTCCATCGAGCAATAAGTCGCTCCCAGCCGGCCCCGTTCGGCGCACTGCCATTACAGCGTCCACCAAGGTCGCGGTCGGATCGAGTGAGAATGTCAGATCAATCTTGTCGATATGGAAAGGAAAGGGACTGTATTCAGAGAGCGAAACCGGGGCGGGCGTGTCTGTGCGCATGGCGTCCTTTGAACTCCGTATCGCCGTCATTCCGGCGCTTTGAGGGTGACTGTCAGTAGATGGGCGCGCCACCGTGCTCACCGCAAGGGCATTGCCGATGGAATTGGACAGATACAAACCCGCTGCCCGACTGCTGGTCCGGATCAGTGCCGTCAGTGCGGCTGTTGGCGTCCTGTATCTGTCGCTGGCGTCCATGCCAGATCTCGTCAGTGCACCGTCCAACGACAAAGTGAATCACTTCATCGCCTACGCGACGCTCGCGGTGCTCTTTACCGGCGCACAGAAGCGGCCGGTGGCGTATCTCGCCACAATGGCCGCCCTTATTGCTTATGGGGTGGCCATTGAATGGCTACAGGCCGTGGGCGGCAATGGCCGGCAGGCATCCCTGCTCGATGCCGCAGCAAACACTGCGGGCGTCGTCGCGGGAAGTGCGTTCAGTTATCTCGCGCGGCACGCTTTGCGGGCCTATTCGGCAGCAACCACGTCTTCGACCGGCACATCATAAACGCTGCGCAGGATGGCTGCCGCTGCCTTCAAATCGTCGATCAAGTCGTCTGGAGTGTCGCCGGGCTTCGTTGAAGCGAAGTCGGCAAAGCGTTTGATGACACCGAGCATGTCTGGCGCATTTGCGATGATGCGGGCCTGGTGCTCGATGCGGCCGGGATCGCGGTCATACTCGGCACCCGGTACGCGCCAGCCGCCCCAGTCCTTGTCATCGGTCACAACGACGGGGAAGGTGCCGGGAATGGGATGGTTGGCTTGGGCCTCCCCATCGGCCCACTTATTGCGGGCGCGGAAGATCCGCCAGTTCTCGAGTTTGAGGTCGGTGCCTTCTGCGGTTTGAAGATCGCGCTTGCGCATAGACGCTTCAGAAATGAGCTCACCGGCAAGAAAATCGCGGCCCAGACCCACATCGTAGGTGACGCGAAGCGGCTCAGCGACGTCTTTCACCCAGTGCGGGATGACCCGCTCAATGTGCGCCCAGGTGCCAACAGGTTTAACGTAAACACGCTGGTTCTTATGAAATAGCGATTTTGCCATGGGTCAGTCTCCGCAATTGAGCGGACATTGCCAGAAAGCCTTTAGATTAAGGTGAACACGCGCCTGAAAATTCCATCGGCCAATTGACCCGGCGGAATACCTTTCCGCGCACGTCAACTTGGGTATCTTAGGCGCAACACGAAACACGCCGCGCCAGACGGCTTCAGGGAGTGATACGCGATGAACTTCGATTTCTCCGAGGACCAGAAATTCCTGCGCGATGAGGCGCGCAAATTCCTCGCTGCCGAGTGCACAACGCAGCATGTGCGCGAAGTCCTCAATGATGATGACATGAGCCACCATGCTGGCGTGTGGAGTAAAGTCGTCGAGATGGGCTGGCTTGGAGCCGCAATTCCAGAAGAGCATGGCGGGCTTGGCCTTGGCATGCTGGAGATGTGCGTGATTGCCGAAGAACTGGGCCGCGCCCTTGCGCCGACTCCCTTCGCGTCGACCGCGTATTTCTTTGCCGAAGGCGTCAAGCTCGCCGGATCAGAGGCGCAGAAAGCTGCTTTGCTGCCAAAGATCGCCAGCGGCGAGGCCATCGGATGCTATGCGGCGAGCGAAGGCCCGGGCCATCCTGATCCGGCCAAACTCTCTTGCAAGGTCACGGGTGGGACGTTGACGGGCACCAAAGTGCCAGTGACCGACGGAGATATCGCTACCCATGCGATTGTGCTCGCATCAGATGAATCGGGCGCGGGGCTCTTCATCGTCGACCTTGCCGCGGATGGTGTTTCCCGCGAGGCGGTGAAGACGCTGGAGCCGACCCGGTCCCACGCAGAGATCAAGTTCAGCAGCGTGCCGGCAGACCGGCTCGGCGGCGCCGGTGAGGGCGGTGACCTCCACGATGCGCTGATGAACCGAGTTGCTGTCTTGATTGCCTTCGAGCAGCTTGGCGGTGCATCGCGCTGTCTCGAGATGGCAACCGACTACGCCAAGGAGCGCTACGCCTTCGGTCGTCCCATCGGTGGCAACCAGGCGATCAAACACAAGCTCGCCGAGATGTATGTGAAAAACGAGGTCGCGCGATCCAATTGCTATTTTGGAGCCTGGGCGCTTTCGACGGACGCGGCTGAGCTGCCGGAAGCGGCCGCCGCATCGCGCCTTGCCGCCTCTGAGGCCTACTGGTTCGCATCAAAGGAAAACATCCAGACGCATGGCGGGATGGGCTTCACCTGGGAAGTCGATTGCCACCTGTTTTACCGCCGAGCCAAGTTGCTGGCCGTGCAAGCCGGCGCGCCGAAGGTCTGGAAGGAAAAGCTCGTTCGGGCGCTGGAAACAAAGAACGCGGCGTAGCGCGTTTCGCCGCATTCGGTCGGCCGCCACCATTCGATATATTAAATGCAGTAGGGAATAATTCGGAGGACGCATCATGGACTTCAACGATACCCCGGAAGAAGCAGAATTTCGCGCAGAGGCGCGCGCATTTCTGGAGCAGCACCTTGAGCCGAAGGGCGCTAAACCCTTGCGCCAGCGCGTGTCTGGTGAAGAATTCATGCAGCGTGCGAAAGCATGGCAGGCGACAAAGGCCGATGGCCGGTTTGCGCAGATCACATGGCCTGAAGAATGGGGCGGCCGCGGCGGCACGCCCATGCAGAACGTCATCTGGGGCCAGGAAGAGGCAAAGTTCGATGCGCCCACGGGCCCGTTCACGATCGGCCTCGGTATGTGCATCCCGACTGTCATTGCCTTTGGCTCGGACGACCACAAACAGCGTTACGTTCAAACAGCCCTGCGCGGCGAGGAAATCTGGTGCCAGCTCTTCTCGGAGCCCGCTGCCGGTTCGGACGTCGCTGGCGTAAAGACACGCGCGGTAAAGGATGGTGACGAGTGGGTCATCAATGGCCAGAAAGTCTGGACCTCCGGCGCGCACTATTCCGACTACGGCATCTTGCTCGTGAGGACGGACCCGAAAGCACCGAAGCACAAGGGCTTGACCATGTTCATCGTGGACATGAAGCAGGCAGGCGTCGAAGCCCGCCCGATCCACCAGGCCTCCGGGGGGCGCGAGTTCAATGAAGTCTACTTCACCGACGTTCGCATCCCCGACAGCGACCGTCTCGGCGAGGTGGGACAGGGCTGGAAAGTCGCCATTGTTACGCTCATGAACGAGCGCCTTGCGGTCGGCGGCTCTCCCGGTCCGGACTGGGGTGAGATTATGGACTATGCCCGCGACGCGGGAACGCTGACGGACGGAGCGTTCCGGGACAAGCTTGCCGATTGGTACGTCGCTGCCCAGGGCTATAAGCTTACCAAGTTTCGCACGCAGACAGCCCTGTCACGTGGCGAGACGCCGGGGCCGGAAAACTCCATCGGCAAGATCATCACCGCCAATCACCTGCAGGATATCTGTAACTCCGCCATCGAGATGCAGGACCATTACGGCCTGATGACCGACCCAGACACCATGCCGGGTGACGCGATCTTCCAGCAATCCTTCATGTGGGCTCCGGGCCTTCGTATTGCTGGCGGTACGGACGAGATCCTTAAGAACATTATCGCCGAGCGCGTGCTTGGACTTCCGCAGGATGTGCGCGTCGACAAGGATATCCCGTTCGACGAGCTCAAGCAGGGCTAGACACAACCGCTCAGGATTGATCGAGGAGACCCGGCGACCCCGCCGGGTTTTCTTTTGCCTTCACGGGATAGGGCCGGCCGGCGGCGATCATTTCGTCAATGTGCGAAACGGCAGCTTTGGCTTCGTCGCGCGTCATGGACAGGATATCGTGATCGGCCCACTCTCCGTCTGTCATCCGCATGAAGTTGCGCAAGGTGCCCTCGTGAACAGCGCCAATGCGTTCGAAAGCGCGCCGCGCCAGGCCATTGCGAATATCGACGGTCCAGGCAATCCGCCTTGCGCCCCAATCGAGTGCGCGTCCGATCATGGCGCGCTGGGCAGCCGGAAAGATCAGGGTTCCGCGCATGTCATCGGGATGCCATGTGTAGGCAATTCTGACGCGCCGGTGCGTGCGGCTGAACAGGCTGAACCCGATAACCCCCGCGAAGGCGTCATCGCTCTTTCGAAATACAGCGAACGGAATGATCGTCTTGGCTTTGTAGGCGTCCGTTATGAACTGGTAGTACGACTCAAAATTGACGCCGCCAGGCAACGCCGCCATCCAACGCCACATATCGTCGACAGCCCCGGACTCTTTCAGCAGCGCCTTGTGTCGCTCGCCCCCGAACACTTCGAGGCGAACCACATCATTTTCAAGATCAGGGGCATCCAGCTGCATGTGAAAAACCTGAAGCTTTGGTCAAGTTTGGGCAATCGCGGAATTCGATAACACGCTCGTAGTCTATCACAGATTACAGTATCGGCTGGCCCCTTTGATGAAAACGCGTCGATCAATTGATATTTATCGCGGCTGATATAGACAAGGTCTATGTTCCTTCCGACCATTCGGCAGCTTCAGTTCCTCATCGCGCTGGCTGACGAGAGCTCCTTTTCCCGCGCCGCTGCGCGCTGCAATGTCACCCAGCCAACCCTGTCGGCTGCGATCAAGGAAGTTGAAAAGCTCCTTGACGTGCAACTGGTCGAGCGCGAAGCCCGAGGCGCATCGCTGACGCGCGCTGGCGAAGCGGCGGTTGAGCGCGCCCGTAAAATCATCGCTGAAGCGGAAGAACTGGTGACTGTTGCGGAAAAAGCCGGCGCGCCGCTCTCTGGCCCCTTTCGGCTCGGGGCTATCCCGACCATAGCGCCATTCGTGCTGCCGCAGATCACCCGGCAGCTTCGCGACACATATCCCAAGCTCAAGCTCTACCTGCGTGAGGACAAGACCGATGCGCTTGTTGAAGCCCTGCGGGCCCGCACACTCGACGCGGCAATAATAGGGCTGCCGTGGACCTTGCCGGGGATCGAGGTTGAATCCCTTCTCGATGATGAGTTCCTGTTTGTTGCTAGCCCGGAACACGCCCTGTTCTCCAAACGCGACCTGACGACAGATGACCTCGCAAATGAAGATTTGCTGCTTCTGGAAGACGGCCATTGCATGCGCGATCATGCGCTTAGCGTGTGTGCGATGCCGAATGGCCGAGAAGGTGCAGAGGTCTCGGCGACATCGCTGCAGACTCTGATCCACATGGTGGCAGGTGATCTTGGCGTGTCGCTGCTGCCAAAGATCGCGGTTGACGCCGGCATAGCAGATCATGCGGACGTCGAAGTGCGGGCTTTCCGGACGCCCGTGGTCGGACGTGCTATCGGTATCGCCTGGCGGACGGGATCCTCGCGAGCGGAAGAGGCGCGCCTGATAGGCGCGGCGATCAAAGCCGCGCTGAAGTCGTGATCGGCCTAAAGCGCAACGGATAAGGAAATCGCGCCAAACCGCTGTGGCCCGTCCTGTTGCACGAATTGCTCTGTTCGGTGGACATAGGTGAAGGCAAGCTGGGCGTTCTTGTATTGTAGCGCGATCCCACCCTGGAGATCTCCAACCAGAGGGCGTCGCTCCCGGACACTCGGGCTGTCGCGGAACGTATTGCCGTCAAGGAAGATATCGCGGGCTACGGCGCGCACGTCCGCGCCAACGAACAGGTAGCCTCCGAACCCGTCGTCCGGCTTAAACACGCCGCCGCCCGACAAGGCTGGACGTATTCGCGGCGGACCGAAGTCACCGTCCAGAGAATCGCGGCCCAATCCAATTCGCGCCATTACACCGGTTGCCGCATAGGTGCGAACATTGCCCAAGGCCAATCCGCCGTGCAGGCCGACGTCGGTTTTCACATTCAGAAAATCGATTGATGGCCCTTCGAACAATTGCAGCCGTTGCCCAACAATTTCGAAGCCTGGCTCATCGCGCAGCTGGCTGTCCCAGCCGACCGGGTCGACGCCGTTGATGAGTTCGTGGAAGTTTACCTGGACGAACTCGCCGCCGGCCGATGGGCCAACGATGCCAAGGTTCAGCTGGATGGTATCTTGCGTATCTTCATCGCTGGAGACTGCAGTGAGCGAAAGCGCGAGCCAGCCTGCATAGGGGCGATCTTCTCCATCCGGGGGGGCTGAGCTGATGTCCTCTGGGGTGAAGATCGCATGGGAAATGGCAACGCCCTGCCGGACCTCATGCTCATCGACACTAATCCCTGGAAGCAGGGCACCGGCGCGCTTCAGAATGTCAAACGCGCTGTCTGCGCTGGAAATTCGTTCCAAGCGAAGCCCGTTCGTATAATTGCGGTCAGTACCGCCGAACAGATCGTTCTCAGAGGTGACTGAAATGACGCCGGGCGCGCGGTCATTGCTGTCCGCTGCTGTGTCCTGAGCGTAGACGGGTGCGGCGAGCAGGGCCGCCGAAAAGCAGGCAAGTCGAAGCATTTGCGCTTTTTAGGCGCTTTTGAACCGCGCGCGAAGTCGATTAATTTTGACGATTCAGGGGCGGCTAGCGGCGGAGCGTGAAGCTCACACCAGCAAAGTGCTCATTTTCGCTGTGGCCGCCATTACGATCCCGGTACTCCACCTCGCGGCGGATATAGCTGAGCGAGAGTTGTCCGCCGCCGCGCAGGACTGATACGCCGGCCTGCATATCGCCAACAGTGATCTGATCCGAAAGCTTCATGGATCCGCTGACGAGGGATGACAGGCCGCGATCGCCCGTCTGCCAGATCAGCGCTTCATTGTCCGCGCCAGCAAAGAGGTACCAACTCTTGGTGCCGCCTTGACCGTTCGCCGTGCTCGTTTGTCCAAGACGAACTTCTGCACCGACGCTGCGTGCGCGGTAGTCGCCTTCTTCGCGGACTTCCAAACGGGGAGCCAGTCCGATATCGAAATCGAGACCCGTGCGCGAACGCGGCGCAGCGAAGGCAATTTCCGCGGCGATGTCGCGCTCGATTTCTTGTGGTTCGACCACGCGAGCCGCCTTGCTCTGGGCCTTGTACTCGCGAACCGCGTCATTCGTGGACCAATCGAGGTTGGACATGACGGCTGATGCGGATGTCCCTGAGGAGACCGTGTAGGGCTGATCGAATACGTCGGCAGGGGCGGAAACCGGCATCGGTTTAGGCGCGCCGTATCGGGGTGTGTTGAAGCTGTTCGGGGCCTGCGCGTTGAAGGGCGTCACGGT
>JBCBWQ010000111.1:0-8623 GCA_039817025.1 Pseudomonadota bacterium
AGGACGTAGAGTCCGCGAGGGGATCGCAACGTGGGGAAAACACGGTTTGGTATTATCGGCCACGGTGAGGCCGGAAAACGCTACGCGGCTGCCATCCAGTCCAGCGTCGACGCCGAAGTCGTGGCAACATCCGGCCCGAACGGAACGGCCGGGGACGCGCTTCATTTCGAGGACGCTGCTGGCCTGCTCGACCGCCGGGATCTGGACGCCGTCGTCATCGCCTGCGCCAATCGCGAGAAGCCCGCGATCATCCGCTCAGCGCTTGAGCGCAATGTTCACGTCCTCTGCGATGGCCCGCCCGGACGCGATCTCGATGATGTCACAGCGGTCCGCGAGGCCGAACAAGCCTCCGGCGCAATGCTCCAGTTTGGCATGCCCCTACCGGCCCACAGCTCTGTCATCAAAGCCAAGGGCCTTGTCACAGAAGGCGGGTTCGGTGCGGTGCGCTCGGTCAGGGCGGTCTATGGCGGCGCAGGCCGGCGGAACGTCACCGAGGATACATGGCGCCTCGATTCCGATGCGGCAGGCGGCGGGGTCCTGATCGATGAAGGCTACCAGCTGATCGACCTCATCGCCCGCCTGTGCGGGCCAGTCCTCGACGCGAAAGGCGTCATCTCAGGTCCAAAGGGCCGCGAAGAATCTGTCATGGCGACGCTCAGCCTCGATAATGGAGCCGCAGCCAGCATCCATGTTTCGTGCGTCCAATGGCGCTCCATGTTCCGTGTCGAGATCGGCCTGGAGCGCGGTTACATCTGGCTCGATGGCCTGGCCCCTGCAAATGGCGGCTTCGCGCCGGAGATGCTGATTTCCGCCCGGGTGCGCTTCGGCGAGGACGGCGAACCACAGCCCAATCCGCCAGAAGACGTGCGCGCCTTCGAGGATGACCGCGCCCCGGCCCGCGTCCTCGGTGCCTTCCTGCGCACCATAGACGGCACCGCCCCGCCCCCTGCTTCGGGCACGTCAGATGCCGCCTTTGCCGCCATGAACATCGTCCAGACCCTGTACAGCCGCGTCTGATCCCCCGTCTCGACAAGCATCGCCGCGCCCGGTACGCCCGGCGCTACAACGGTCCTTTCTTCAGCTTCCGGAGGCCCCATGGCCCTCACTGCCGATACCCTCGCCGCCATAGCCCTGGACGCAGGCAAGCTGATCATGGAGGTCTATGAGACCGACTTCGATGTGACCCGGAAAGAGGATTCCAGCCCCGTCACCGAAGCCGATGAAAAAGCAGAAGCGCTCATCCTTGAGCGCCTGAAAGCGGCCGACCCGGCCCTGCCGGTCATTGCCGAGGAAGCCGTCGCTGCGGGTCATATCCCTGCCCATGGCAATCGCTTTGCCCTTGTCGATCCGCTCGATGGCACCAAGGAGTTCATCAACAAGCGCGGCGAATTCACGGTCAACATCGCGATCATCTTCGAAGGACGCCCGGCCATGGGCGTGGTCTACGCACCGGCGCTCAATCGCTTGTTCGTTGCCGAAAGCCCGTTGAGCGCCTGGCAGGCCGAAGTTGCCCCGGGCGGCGCGGTTCCCGAGGAAGACCAGCGCAAGCCGCTGACCATTCGCGGTGCACCGCCCGCAGGCATTACGGCGATCGCATCCAAGTCCCACCGTTCGCCAGAAACCGATGCCTTCCTTGAGAAGTTCACGGTCGCAGACATCATCTCCGCGGGCTCATCGCTCAAATTCTGCCTTGTGGCGGCGGGCGAGGCAGACCTCTATCCCCGCATGGGTCGCACCATGGAATGGGACACCGCCGCCGGCCACGCGGTCGTCGAAGCCGCCGGAGGACGCGTCCTAGAGGCAGGCGGCGCACCCTTGCTTTATGGCAAGACCGAGCGCGGATATGACAATCCGCATTTCATTGTCTATGGCGACGTTACGCCCGCCTGACGCAAAGCCGCCGCAATGGCTTGCAATGTTTCGTGAAAATGCAGCGGCTGTTTCAGCTTGCGGCCGTAAATATGCGCCAGTATCGCTTCTGCGCACCCGGTCCGGGCCCGCGTAGAGGGAGCGACAGACACAATGTCACGCAAGTATTTCGGCACTGACGGCATTCGCGGCACAGCGAATACACCCCCCATGACCCCCGAAATCGCCATGCGCCTCGGCATGGCTGCGGGCAAATACTTCCGCCGCGGCGGTGCCCGCCGGCATATGGTCGTGATCGGCAAGGATACACGCCTGTCCGGTTACATGATCGAGCCAGCGCTGGTTGCCGGTTTTACCTCGGTTGGCATGGATGTGACCCTGTTCGGGCCGCTACCCACCCCCGGCGTTGCAATGATGACGCGCTCACTCCGCGCAGACCTCGGCGTCATGATCTCCGCGTCTCACAATGCATTCCAGGATAATGGCCTGAAGCTCTTCGGCCCAGATGGCTACAAACTCTCCGACGACATCGAGCTCGAAATCGAAGGCCGCATGGACCGCGCCCTCGACGACAAGCTTGCCGCGCCTGAAGCGCTCGGCCGCGCCGCCCGCGTCGACGACGCCCAAGCGCGCTACGTGGAGCTCGTCAAACGCGCCTTCCCGCGCGGCATGCGTCTCTCCGGCCTTCGCATCGTCGTCGACTGCGCCAATGGTGCCGCCTACAAAGTTGCGCCAAAGGTCCTTTATGAACTCGGCGCAGAAGTCTTCCCCATCGGTGTCTCGCCGGACGGCTTCAACATCAATGATGAGTGCGGCTCCACAGACACCCGTGCCCTGGTGGATGCGGTCCACCTGCACCGCGCCGACATGGGAATCGCGCTCGATGGCGATGCGGACCGCTGTATCATCGTCGATGAAAAGGGCGAGCAGGTGGACGGCGATCAGATCATCGCCCTTGTTGCCAGCCACTGGAAGAAACTTGACCTCCTGCGCGGCGGCGGCGTTGTCACCACCGTCATGTCCAATCTCGGCCTTGAGCGCTACCTCAAGAGCGAGAAACTGAAACTCCACCGCACCAAGGTCGGTGACCGCTATGTGGTCGAGAAGATGCGCGAAGGCGGCTTCAATGTCGGCGGCGAACAGTCGGGCCACATCGTCCTGTCGGACTACTCAACGACCGGCGACGGCCTCATTGCCGCGCTTCAGGCCCTCGCGGTGATGATCGAGGAAGACAAGCCGCTGTCTGAGGTTGCGCGCAAGTTCGAGCCCGCCCCCCAAAAACTCGTCAATGTCCGCTACAATGGCAAGGACCCCCTCGAGGCGGACTCGGTGAAGGAAGCCATCGAAGCCGCTGAGAAACGCCTCGGCCGCAGCGGGCGCCTGCTCATCCGCAAGTCTGGCACAGAGCCCCTGATCCGCGTCATGGCCGAGGCCGACGACGAAGCGAAAATGAACACCGCCGTCGATGACGTTGCGGAGGCCGTGCGCGCAGCCGTCTGACCCCGACTTTTTTGCACAAATCTTGCACTCCGCAGCCTGACTTCGGAGCGCGAAATGAAACACGGAAACGGCTATAGCGGCGTCGTCGCCCTTACGGCGGGCGGTCCACATGCGTGGATCATGATTAATGCCCTGCGTGAGGCCTATGGCGAATTCCCTGTCCTGATGGAGGACGGTGAGGACGCGGGTGCCTTCTGGGCGCGTCGCCGGCGCAGGCTGGGCGGGTTGACCGTGTTGAGCATGCGCGCCGCACAGATCCTCATGAAGCTCACAAAACCGCTCAGCCGGGGGCGGGTCCCCGACCTGATCAAGACCTACGGCCTGCACCCGGAGCCCAACCCGGATCAGTCCATCATCCAGATCCGCGATGTGAACTCCGAGCGCTGCCGCGACCTCTTGCGCTCCATTGGCCCGAAAGCGGTGTTCGTGGTCTCAACGCGCATGATCCGCAAGGACACCCTGGCCTGCGTCGACGCGCCGTTCATCAACTATCACTCCGGCATCAATCCAGCGTATCGCGGCATGTATGGCGGCTACTTCGCCCTTGCGAATGGCGAACCGGAGCATTTCGGCGCAACTGTTCACCTCGTTGATACGGGGGTCGACACCGGCGGCATCCTCTACCAGACCACCGCAGAGCCGACCCGCAAGGATAACTTTCACACCTATCTCTGGCTGCTGGCTGCAAAATCGCGAGACATGGTCGTACGCGCCATAGACGATGCGCTGGGCGACAGACTTCAGGCCTACACCGTCGATCTGCCCTCAAGGCAATGGTTTGCGCCAACCCTTGGCGGCTACCTCAAGGCAGGGGTCACGCGCGGCGTCTGGTAAGCGGTTGACGGCCCCGTCCTGCGCCCGATATCGCCGGGTAAGCACGGAGCATTCCCCATGGCCTATATCTATATCCACCACACCGGCTGCGGCACGTCCCGCAAAGGCCTTGCCCTCTTGCAGGAAAACGGCATCGAGCCGGACATCCGCAAATATATGACCGCCTCCGACCGCCTCACCGTGGAAGAGCTTCAGGACATCACCAAAAAGATGGGGGCCGACAGCCCGAGGGCTTTCCTTCGCCCCAAGGACGCTGCCGAACACGGCATCACCGATGACTGGACCGATGAGCAGATTTACGCGGCGATGATCGAAAACCCGAAAGTCATGCAGCGCCCAATCGGCATTAACGGCAACAAAGCCGTCCTTGGCCGGCCAAATGAAAAGCTGCTCGACATCGTCTAGCAGCGACCCTGCGTCGCAAGATCGATAAAACTTCATCGATTGGCTTGAGCGGATTTCAATCGATACGCTGGATAAAGGATGCTCTGGACACCGGAGCCCCCTATGCTGCTCGTCGCACTCGCCATCGCCGCCCTTTGCCTTATCGCGTCTGCGATCTGCTTTGTCGGCCTGCCTTATGCGTTCATGGGCCCAGAAGGCGTGCGCCGTGCCCTGTCTGGCCCAGAGCCGCGCCTCATTGGCGGTGTCGTGTCGACGGCACTGGCCATCATTGTCCTCGGCCCGCTTGGCACTGCGGCCTTGATTTCAGGCACCGAGACAGTCCAAGTCTTCGCATCAGGCATGAACGGGCTCACGTTCGGGCTCTAATCGGCCCAAGACAGGATGCCCGCACGGAACGAGGGCATCGATGACCAAATCCAATCCCGGCAATTTCTTCGAAGACTTCACGATCGGCCGCACCCTCGTGCACGCCACGCCGCTGACGGTCTCTGAAGGTGACATCGCCCTCTACCGCGCGCTGACCGGCTCACGCCACGCGCTCTATTCTTCGGCGGTCTTTGCCGATCGCGCGGGATTTGCGAACCTTGTCCTCGATCCCCTGCTCGCGTTCCATGTCGTCTTCGGCAAGTCGGTGCCGGACATCTCGCTCAATGCGGTGGCAAACCTTGGCTATGCGGAAGGCGTGTTCCGCTATCCCGTCCATCCCGGTGAAACGCTGCGGGCCGTCTCCGAAGTGATTGGCGTGAAGGAAAACTCGAATGGCAGGACCGGCGTGGTCTGGGTGCGGACCCGCGGAATCAATGACGATGATGAAACGGTCCTGACCTATGTCCGCTGGGTGATGGTCAACAAGCGCGATGCCGCCTCCCCTGCGCCCGATCCTGTCGTGCCGGATCTACAGGACGCGGTCGCGCCCGGTGACCTGCACACGGCTGCAAGCTATGCCAACTGGGACAATGCCCTGGCCGGGTCACCGCATCGCTATGACGATTACGAGGTCGGTGAAAAGATCGACCATGTGGACGGCATGACGGTGGAGGAAGCCGAACACCAGATCGCCACCCGGCTCTACCAGAACACAGCCAAGGTGCACTTCGATGCCCACGCTCAGAAGGACAGCCGGTTCGGCAAACGGCTGATCTATGGCGGCGTCGTCATCTCAATCGCCCGCAGCCTCTCCTTCAATGGCCTCGCCAACGCGGCTCAGATGCTCGCCATCAATGCCGGCACCCATGCGGGGCCACTCTTCGCCGGGGATACGATCTACGCCTGGTCCGAAGTGCTCGACAAAGCCGAGCTTTCGGACACGTCGGGCGCGCTTCGCCTGCGGCTCGTCGCTGCCAAGGATCAGTCCTGCGCCGATTTTCCCTACAAGGGCGAGGACGGCAAATACGCGCCTGGCGTTCTGCTCGACTTCGACTATTGGGCCGCGATCCCGCGCTGATCAGCGGCTCATCACGCCTGCGTCATCCCACTTTCCCCAGCACCATCAGGCCGCTAGACGGGGTCCATGGCTGACTCAGACCTCCCGCCCCTTAAATTTGCAAACCCTGACACCACCGCAAAGGGCGAGGCGCGGGCCAGCGTGCATTGGCGCGGCCTGAAGACGCTGTGGCTGAACACCGGCACGCTCTGCAACATCGAGTGCGTCAACTGTTACATCGAAAGCTCGCCGAAGAATGATCGGCTTGTCTACCTCTCGCTCGCCGATGTGACGCCATATCTCGATGAAATTGACGATATGGGCCAGGGCGCGATCGAAATCGGCGTCACGGGCGGCGAGCCGTTCTTGGCCCCGGAAATCCTCGACATCCTCTCGGCCTGCCTGTCGCGCGGTCACCATCTCCTCGTCCTGACCAATGCGATGCGCCCGATGATGCGCCCGCGCATTCAGGATGGGCTGAAAGCGCTCAACGCCGCGTATGGCGAGCGCCTGAAATTGCGCGTCAGCCTCGACCACCACACCCAGGCCCTCCACGACGCCGAACGCGGCGCAGGCAGCTTCACCGCAGCGCTTGAAGGTCTCGACTGGCTCGGCTCGGCAGGCATCAAGACAGCGCTGGCCGGCCGAATCGCCCTCACCGACAGCGAGGCCGACTCCCGCGCCGGCTATCTGAAAATCGCCAGCGATGCTGACCTCGCCATCAATCCCGATGATCCAGGAGACCTTGTCCTGTTTCCGGAGATGATCCCCGGTGACGATCCGCCAGAGATCACCACCGCCTGCTGGGATATCCTTTCAAAGGACCCCGCCGACATCATGTGCGCCAGCCAGCGCATGGTCGTGCGCCGCAAGGGCGAAGGCCGCGCCACCGTCGCCGCCTGCACTCTCCTGCCCTACGATTCCCGCTTCGACCTTGGCCCGACGCTCAAAGGCGCAACCGACGCCCCCGTAAGCCTGAACCACCCCTGGTGCGCCAGCTTCTGCGTCCTCGGCGGGGGGAGTTGTTCGGCTTAGGCGGCCTACTCCGCCGCCTCCGCCATCTCGCCTGCTTCATCGATAAAAATCGTCTCGATCGGCTTTTCGAACAGGCGTGCAATCGCAAAGGCCAGTGGCAGGGACGGATCGTACTTGCCCGTCTCGATCGCGTTCACGGACTGGCGCGACACGTCAAGCAAGTCGGCGAGGTGCGCCTGGCTCCAGCCGCGCTCGGCGCGCAGCGCTTTCAGAATATTTTTCATGCTGCGCTACGCCCTGCCATCCAGCGCATCCGGCACTGGGCCAAACCGTAGGCAAAGAAGAAGGCCGGGCCGACCCAGAACACCCAGACCTCTCCGAGCACGTCATAGAGCTGCAAGAAGCCTGCGATCACGCCAAGTCCCGCGGCGACCGCGCCGCCAAAAGCCATTGCCTTGTATTGCTGGCGCGAGGTGAATTCATCGGTCTCCTCAGCCGCGCGGAACATCACCCAGAATACGCCCGCAATCGGCAAGCCGTTGAGCAAGGCGATCCCAATCCGGACGAGTACCGAAGGATCATCCGCTCGAAAGGCGAGAAACGGTCCCGCGAAACAAATCACAACATAAACAAAGATCAACGGCCAGAACGCGCGCTTGTACCGCGTGTTTGCCGCCTTGAATCCAACCTGCGCCATGGGCGTCCTCCATATCAAGCACACTTGACATTTAGACAAGTATCCTTGTCTTGTCAAGCAACCTTTACTTACTGGCTTGCGGCGCTGGGCGGGCAGGCGTAGACGAAGCCGATGGCGCTCGCTCCCTCCCTCTCCGTTTTCCGACACAGGCCCTACCTGCACTACTGGATCGCCCGGGTGCTGATCGCTGGCGCACGCCAGATGGCCACGGTGGCCATCGCCTGGCAGGTCTACGATACAGCGCGCCTTCCCGTCGCCGAGGGCGGGCTCGGTTATGACGAACCGGCCGCAGCCTTTCTTATCGGAATGGTCGGCCTCGCCCAGTTCGTTCCGGTCTTCTTTCTCTCTTTGATTGGCGGACAGGCTGCCGACCGGCTCGACCGAAAAGCCATCCTGATCGTCTGCCAGACGATCAGGCTCGCCGGTCTCGCCGCCCTGTTTGCGTCGGATTTCATGCCAGCTGCGCCGGCCCTGCAGACCCTGTTCGCGGTCTCTGTCCTCTTTGGCGCCGTGAACGCCTTCACACCCGCCGCATCTGGCGCGCTGTTTCCAACGCTCGTCCCGCGCGCGGAGCTGCCCAACGCCATCGCCTGGAACTCCCTCGGCTACCAGATCGCTGCGATCTCAGGCCCGGCCATTGGCGGGCTGCTCCTCTTTTACGGCGAAGCAACGGTCTACGGCACGTCCATCGCCATGCTCATCGCTTGCCTGATCGCGTTGATCACGATGGTCACGCCTGAACACGTCAAACAGGCCGGCGCACGCGGCTGGTCCATGGTGATGGATGGCCTGCGCTATGTCGGCCAAAACAAGATCGTCCTCGGCGCCATCAGCCTGGATCTCGTCGTGGTCTTCTTCGCCGGCTCGGTTGCGCTCCTGCCCGTCTTTGCCCGCGACATTCTCAATGTCGGTGAGCAGGG
>JBCBWQ010000112.1:0-8523 GCA_039817025.1 Pseudomonadota bacterium
CGGTGCGGTCCCCTTGGTAGGACAAGACCTCGCTGCTCTGTCCAGCGCTTGGAGGGACAAGGTCCGCGCGGATCATCTCGGCGTGATTTTCCAGCTTTTCAATCTCGTGCCGTATCTCGGCGTCCTTGAAAATGTAGCCTTGCCCTGCCGGTTCTCCGCCCGCCGACGCGACGCCGTTGGCGGAGCGCCAAAAGACGAAGCCCGTCGGCTGCTCGCCCGCCTTGGGATCGACGATCCCGCCATGCTCAACCGGCGTGTGGTCGATCTCTCCGTTGGTCAGCAACAACGCGTCGCCGCCCGCGCGCTCATCGGCGGCCCGCAACTCGTCATCGCGGACGAGCCCACCTCCGCGCTCGACGCCGATGCGCGCGATCGCTTTATCGAACTCCTGTCTGAAGAAGCCGAAAGGACGGGCGCGGCCCTGCTCTTTGTCAGCCATGACGCCAGCCTCGCCCGTCAATTTTCACGCGCGGTAGACCTTTCTGACATCAATCGCGCCGGAACCCGGCAGGAGGCCGCCTGATGCTCGGCCTTGCCTGGCGCAGCCTTATGAACCGCAAGGGCTCAGCGCTGCTGACCATCCTTGCCGTTGCTCTCTCGGTCGCCCTGTTCCTCGGCGTCGACAAAGCCCGCCAAGGCGCGCGCGAAGGCTTTAACTCGACCATTTCAGGCACTGAACTGATTGTCGGCGCGCGCTCCGGCCCAATTAATTTGCTGCTCTATTCCGTCTTCCGTTTAGGCGATGCCACGGCCGAAATCTCTTGGCCGACCTATGAGATGATCGCAGACCGGGACGACGTCGCCTGGACAGTGCCGCTTTCCCTCGGCGACAGCCATGAGGGCTTCCGCGTGCTCGGCACAACGACCGCATATTTCGACCGCTACAAGTATGCGGGCGGACAGAGCCTCGAACTGATCGACGGTGAACACTTCGACGATCTGTTCGACGCGGTGATTGGGGCCGATGTCGCGCAAGCGCTCGGCTATCAGGTCGACAGCCCCATGGTCGTCACCCATGGGCTTGCCGGCTTTGCGCAGCACGAAAACAGGCCCTTCCGCGTTTCCGGCATACTGGCCCGCACTGGAACGCCCGTTGACCGGACCGTGCATGTCTCGCTCGAAGCGATTACCGCCATCCATGTGGGTTGGGAAACCGGGGCCCGTAGCCCAATGGCTGATGCGATTTCCGAAGAGATGATCCGGGGCTTTGACCTGACACCTAAAACAGTAACCGCAGTGATGGTGGGCCTGGAGCGAAAGGGCACCATCCTGCGGACCAAGCGGGCGCTTGATACCTATCCCCGGGAGGCTTTATTGGCGATTATCCCCGGCCAGGCACTTGCCCAGCTCTGGCAGGTCACAGGCGTTGCCGAGCGCGCGTTACTCGCGGTGTCTCTCTTTGTAATCGTGGTCGGTCTCGTCTCGATCCTCACATCCATCCTGACCAGCCTGAATGAGCGGCGCCGGGAAATGTCGATCCTGCGCGCTACCGGGGCCCGGCCGCGTCACATCTTCACCCTCATGGTCGCAGAGGCCGGTGCGCTGGGCTTTATCGGCGCTGTGCTCGGCGCAGTCGTGATCAATTTCGCGTTAGCAGCCGCAGCGCCGGTCCTTGCGGAACGCTATGGTGTCTCCCTCCTGGGAACGGGGCCCGGCATGACGGATCTCTATGTGATTGGGGGGGTCACGCTGGCCGCGCTTGTGATCGGAGCCGTCCCGGCGGCGACGGCTGTGCGACGGTCGCTGGCCGATGGACTGTCAATCAAGCTCTAACCCCCATGGAAACGCCGCATTTGAAGCCCTAGATTGTGAGTATGACCATGCGCCAATTGATTGCCGCTTCCGCCCTCGTCATCGCTGCCTGTAGTCAGGCAGACATGCCGGCGGCTGAAGCCCAGGAACCCTCCGTGGCGGCCAAAGCCGCCGAAGAAGCCGCCGCCCAGGCCGCGCTCGATCAACGCGGTGTCCGAGAGCTTGGCTGGGAAGAGCTCATGCCCGAAGGCGAGCAGGAACGCCTCGCCCAGCTCTACCAGCAGCAGATGGCGATGCTTTATGGCGGCTCGCCCATCGCGGAAGGCTCGGCAGCAGACAAAGCCATGCAGATCGGCACGTTCAATACGGTTCCGGAGCTGGATGGCATGAAGGTGCGCATTCCGGGCTACACGGTGCCGTTTGAGTATGGCACGGATGCTGAGATTACCGAGTTCCTTCTGGTGCCGTATTTCGGGGCCTGTATCCATGCGCCGCCCCCGCCACCGAACCAGACCATCTTCGTCTCAGCCACCGATCCGCTGAAGATCCGTGACCTGGCCCAGGCCGTCTGGATCGAAGGCACGCTCCATGCCCAGACACAGGACACAGAGCTTGCCGACGCGGCCTACACGATCGAAATGGATAAGGTTGAAGTCTACGACTACTAGACCGTCTCAGTCGCCCCGACGAGCGCCCTCGCATAAGCCTTGCCGCTGAACGGTTTCAGGTCTTCGGCCTTTTCACCCACGCCGACGAAGTGGATTGGCAGGTCGTGGGCTTCTGCAATCGCAACCAGTACGCCGCCCTTCGCGGTGCCGTCGAGCTTGGTCATGACGAGCCCGGTAACGCCTGCTGTATGGCGGAACGCCTCAACCTGGCTGAGCGCGTTCTGGCCGACCGTTGCATCGAGGACGAGGATCACATCATGCGGCGCATCCGGGTCAAGCTTCTGGACAACGCGGACCACTTTTGCGAGCTCCGACATCAGCTCGGCCTTGTTCTGCAGCCGCCCCGCCGTATCGACCAGCACGAGGTCAAGGTCTTCGGCGCGCGCTTTCTCCACGGCTTCGTAAACAAGCCCAGCCGCATCTGCACCGGGGGCCTTGGACAGGACGGGGATGCCCGCCCGTTCACCCCAGACGGTGAGCTGTTCAATGGCGGCGGCGCGGAATGTATCGCCCGCCACAAGGAGCGCCTTTGCGCCTTGCGCTTTCAATTGCGAGGCGATCTTGCCGATTGTTGTTGTCTTCCCCGATCCATTGACGCCGACAAACAGAACGATGCGCGGACGCGGCCCGTCTGCGAAGTCCACAGTTTTCTCGCGCGGGGTCATGATTTCGGCGATCTCGCCGGCCAGCGCTTCGCGGATCTCGTCTTCGCCGATCTCCTTGTCGAATCGGTCCTTTGCTAGATTACCCGTGACGCGCGCCGCGACTTTTGCGCCAAGGTCTGAGGCAATCAGCAGGTCCTCCAACTCCTCAAGCGTATCATCATCGAGCTTGCGCTTGCCAAAGACGCTAAGCCCTGAGGTCAGTTTCGAGGACGATTTCGACAGTCCATCCGACAGCTTTTCCAGAAATCCGGGCGCATGTGTTTGCGCCATCGGGTCAGCGGCCGCTGCCGCTTCTGCAGCTGCAATCTCGGCGCGTTTTTGCTCGTCGGCGCGGCGCTGCTCGAGTAGGGCGAGTTCCTTTGCCGCCTTTTCCTCCGCCGCCCTGCGCGCGGCTTCTGCTTCGCGTTTGGCGAGGGCTTCAGCGGCCAAGTGTTCTGCTTCGGCTTTTGCTGCGGCATCGGCCTCAGCCCGCGCTGCAGCCTCAGCTGCCCGGCGTTCAGCGTCTGCGGCTTCTTCCGCGAGCTGCGTCGCTTCGGCCTCAGCGGCTTCGCGCTCGCGCTTCTGGCGCTCCTCCCACGCAATGGCCGCTTCCTTGACCTTGCGCTCAATTTCTTCGGCTTCAGCGGCTTTGCGCGCAGCGGCTTCGGCGTCTGCGGCTTCTTTTGCGGCAAGCTCTTCCGAAGAAAGCTCTGGCTCTGCCATTGCGGTGCCGGCGGCCTCTGCCGCTTCGCGTTTTTTCTTTTTGCCGAACCACAGGATCATGCGGGCACCCCGATCAGCCTTTCGCCATCGTGCCGGAGTATGCGGGTGCGCACGCTGCGTCCAGCCACGGCGGGGTCAGCCCCCTCAAGCCGTAAGGGTGTAAAGTCCGGTAGGCGCGCGGCCTCGCCCTTTTCGACCAAGGCCTGCCGCATCACCCCCACATGGCGGTCCAGGTGCCGGGAAAGCGCCGCTGCACCACCCTCGCGAAGTCGCCGCGCGCGGTCCTTGATCGCCGCGCCGTCCACTTGCGGCATCCGTGCGGCTGGCGTTCCAGGCCGGGGGGAGTAGGGGAAGGCATGGACGAAAGCGAGCCCCGCCTCCTCGACGAGTTTCAGCGTGTTTGCGAACTGCGTTTCGGTCTCCGTTGGGAAGCCTGCGATCAGATCCGCCCCAAGCGCGATCTCAGGCCGTGCCGCGCGCAAGCGCTCAGACAGGGCGATCGCTTCTTCCCGTGAGTGTCTGCGCTTCATGCGCTTCAGGATCAGATCATCGCCGTGTTGCAGGGACAAATGCATGTATGGCGCAAGGCGCGGCTCGGGCATGGCCTCGAACAAGGCTTCATCAATCTCGATCGCGTCAATCGAGCTGATGCGCAGCTGTTTCAAGTCAGGTACGAGCTTCAGGATCCGTTGCACAAGATTGCCGAGTGGCGGTGCGCCCGGCAGGTCACTGCCCCAGCTTGTCAGGTCAACGCCCGTTAGGACAACTTCGAAGTGACCGGTATCGACCAGCCGCTGCACCTGACGGACCACCTCGCCTGCAGGAACCGAGCGTGAATTGCCCCGACCGTACGGAATAATGCAGAACGTGCACCGGTGATCGCACCCGTTCTGGACTTGCACATAGGCCCGCGCGCGCCCGTCCATGCCATCGATCAGATGCGCTGCGGTTTCTTTCACCGCCATGATGTCGTTGACTTGAACTTTCTCAGCCCCATCGAGCAGCGCAGCGGGCGCCCATGTCTCAGCCTGCATTTTTTCATGATTGCCAATGACGCGGGTCACTTCAGGCATGGCGGCAAACATGTCGGGATCAATCTGAGCGGCGCATCCAGTGACAATCACAGCCGCATCCGGGTTTTCCCGCGCCGCGCGCCGGATGGTCTGGCGCGCTTGCCGCACGGCTTCTCCGGTGACTGCGCACGTATTGACGATGATGGCGTCGGACAGGCCAGCGGCTGCCGCATGGCCGCGCATGACTTCGGACTCATAGGTGTTGAGCCGGCAGCCGAGCGTAATCAGCTGCGGCGAGGGGAGGGGGCGCGTGTCTGCCATGGGTCTGGATAGCGCACATCGCGCGGCCAAGCCCAGGTTTCAAGGGGCGTTCGCTGTCTCAACACGTCCCGATACGTTGGGACGCAAAGTCCATGCGCATCTCTACCGAGCCGACGCCCGGCGTCTCTCCATAGAGTTCCATGAATCCTTCGCTGTAATTGCCGGCCTCATTGAGATCGAGGCTGAAGATGCCTTCAACGGGCATTCCCTCGACGATGCAGGCGAGGTCAGCGGTCAGGTTCCGGTCAATAATGGAACTATCGAGGACCTGACAGCCGGTCTCGGCCACAAGGTCATTGAGGTCGAGTTCGGTTTCTCCTGGCAGTGTGCAGTCCTGGCTGGACTGGCTCTGCGGCGGCATGGTCACTGGAAAGCCGTTTGCCGGTGTCATGGTCATCGTTGCGATCGCGTCGGTCCGGTACATGCCGGGTTGGGCGTGAAGGGCTCGCTCGCTCGGCGATGGCGGCGTTGGCGCAGGTTGCGTAGAGACCTGTGATGGCCGCTCCTCGGGTGACTGAGACGGCGACACTGCGGGCGCAGTCCCGGCGACCGCCGGTTCGCCGGGGCACCCGTTGAAGCAGAAATCTGCATTCAATGCGCCCGCCGTGGTCGGGATCTGGCGCAGTCCACGGCTCGCGGCGACCTCACGATTGGTCAGCGCGAAGGCGCGCTCTGAGAACAGGCCCGGTTTCACGATGTTCGCAGCCAGGGTCTTTGCGAAGGCCCCATCATCCGGAGCGGTCTGGCCGGGATAGGTCGAATGGGCAATGAACATGCCCGGGCGCGCGGGAACGGGTGCAAATCCTTTGCTCGTCGAGCGGCCAAAAGCGACCTGCAAGTCGTTACGGCACGCATCGGCCACGACGAACACAGCGCCAGCTGGGGTCAGCGACAAGCCGTTCACCACGTCTTCAAGGGCGATGCCATTGCGCGCGAGTTCAGAAACGGTCGTGATCCGTTCACGCGCCGGCAGAAGGAAGTTCTTACGCTCGCCCTGCAGGGTCGCCGAAACGCCGTGACCGGAATAGTAGAAGAAGGCCACAACATCGTGGCCCCGCGCCGCCTCTTCGGAGATCTGCCGTTCGAAATCGGAAAGCGCTGTCTGCATGCCGTCTTCGTCAAGATCGGCGCGGGCATCGACCTGAAAACCAACTCGTCTAAGGGCGCCGGACAGGTTCGCTACATCCTGCGGCGGCAGGGCCAACCGGCCAACCTCGGCGGGATAATCGGCATTACCGATCAAAAGGGCGAGGCGCTTTTCCTCGCCTTGGGCAAGGCTTGCAAACAGGAACGCCGTTAGGGTCGCAAGAATGAACCGCATGAGAGCTGCCTCATCTATCTGCGGACTCAGCTTAGGCCAGATTTGCGGCCCTCCCAAGGCAGTACGGGCCGATTTGGAGCGGCAAAATGGCCCCGGTTACAGGCGCAGGGTCGTTTCCAGTTCCAATTCGACGGGCCCGGTCATGCGCACGCGGTCGTCCTCCTGGCTCCAGTGGATTTCGAGATCGCCGCCATCGAGGAGCAGCTGCGCCCGCCGGCCCGTGCGGCCCGTTCGGGCAGCGCACACCAGCGCAGCGCATGCCCCGGTCCCGCAGGCCTTGGTCAGCCCCGCCCCGCGCTCCCAGACGCGCAGGCGGATCGTCTCGTCATCGATCACCTGGGCAAAGCCGATGTTCGCGCCTTCCGGAAACACGGGGTGCCCTTCGGCCAGCGGGCCGATCGCGGGGATGTCGTAGGAGTCTACATCGTCCACAAAGAACACTGCATGGGGATTGCCCATGGAGACCACGGCCGGGCGGGCGAGGTAGGGCTTGTCCATCGGCCCAATCTTTAAGTCGATCCCGTTCACATCCATGTTTTCGGCCAGCGGAATGTCGGCCCAGCCCATGAGCGGCGAGCCCATATCCACCGTCACGGCTCCATTTGCCCCGCGCGAGGCCTTGAGCATGTCGGCCTCGGTCTGGATGGTGACGGTGTCCTTGCCGGTCTCGTCCAGCATCAACAGGCCCACGGCCCGTGTGCCATTGCCGCAGGCTGCGACTTCCGTCCCGTCGGAATTCCAAATCCGCATGAAGACGTCTTTCGTCGCATCGCGCTCAAGCGCCAGCACCTGGTCGGCCTTCATCTCAGCGGATATGGCGCGGACCTGTTCCGGCGTCGGCACAAAGGGCGTCGAGCGCGCGTCGAACACCGCAAAGGCGTTACCCGCCCCATTCATTTTCCAGACTTTCATCCCGCCTATCTAGGCGGGCACGCGCCCCGCTGGAAGAGGATTTCAGGCAACACTCAGCGGGGCAGTCGCGCCGCTGCAATCCAGCTTAACGTCTGAACCCCCAGCGCAATCAGCAGGGCCAGCTCAACGAGCACATGATCGCTCAGAAACGACAACAGCGCGACTGCGATACAGGCATAATCCACCAGCGGGTCGCTGATCACGCGCCCAAGTGGGCGGCGGGCGGCATTGACTTCGGCCAGGGTCACATGTCGCCAAACCCGGCCCATATCCGGAGGCCCGAATACGTCCTGAAGCGCGCGCGGATTCATGATGCCGGTCAGCTCGCACAAGTCCTGCGTGCGGGCCTCGCCCAGAAGTACAGCGCGCCGCCGCGCCGCCGAGCCCACAAGGCTGACAATGGCAGACAGCATGATCGCCAGCGCAGCCGCCGTCGCTGTCAGTCCGTCAAAAGGGGCATATCCGCTCATGCAGGCAACATAAGCTGCGGAGCCGCCGCGCGCGAGGTGCCCCGCGCAATTGACCTTCGCGGCAGTGCGGACCAGTTTCTGCGCATGTCCCTCTCCCAAACCGACCCGACACAGGATGAGCTGCGCCTGCGCCTCAAGGGCGAATGGCTGACGCCGCTTTGTGAGGGCGGATTGTGGTGGGAGCGACAGCGTGTGCTGATCGTTTCTGATCTGCACCTCGAAAAGGGTTCATCGTATGCGGCGCGCGGCCAGATGCTTCCGCCCTACGACACCTGCGCGACACTGACCTGCGTTGAAGCGCTCTGCACGCAGCTCAAGCCTGACACCATCATTTCGCTGGGTGACAGTTTCCACGATCCGCGCGCCGAATTGCGCCTACCCAGTGCCTATGCCGACCGTATTCGCGCACTGACGACGTCCCATGACTGGGTCTGGGTTGAGGGCAACCATGACCCGGACCCCCCGGCCCATCTGGGGGGACGGGCGGCGAAAACCCTGAATATTGGCCCGCTGGTGTTTCGCCACGAACCCAGCGGCGAAACGGGTGAAATCGCGGGCCACCTGCATCCCGCGGCAAAGGTGCGCGGACGGGGCAGGGCGGTCAGGCGGCGCTGCTTTGCAACCGATGGTGCCCGCCTCATCATGCCGGCCATGGGTGCGTTTACGGGCGGGCTCAATGTGATGGACAAAGCGTTCGAG
>JBCBWQ010000113.1:0-8521 GCA_039817025.1 Pseudomonadota bacterium
TCTCTGCTCCCATCCGGCTGGATCATGCCATCGATACCGACCAGCGCCTGGCGAGGCTCGCGGTCGAAGACGACCGGTTTAACCAGTGGGATGGATTCCAGACCCTTGTGAAAGCCGACCTCACGAAAGTGGCATACGGCGAGGCGGATGGCGTCTCTGAAAGCCTTCTCGATGCTCTGGCAGCAGCTGCGCGCGCGACCTCTGACGACCCGGCCTTTGCGGCGCTGTTGCTGCGCCTGCCCGATGTCGGCGAACTCATGCAGGACCGCACGCCAGCCGATCCTGCTGCGCTCCAGTTGGCCCGCAACGCGGCCAAATCAGCGCTTTCTGCGCGCCTCACAGACTGGATCGATGAAACCCTGGGCCAGCCCGCTCCTACGCCCTACTCGCCAGAGTCGGACCAAGCCAGCCTACGTGCCCGGCGCGGCGCTGCTGTCGATCTGTTGGCATCAAGCGGAGGGGCGGATGCGCCTGCTCGTCTCAAGGACCTGTACGACGCTGCGCCAGATATGACCGAGAAGCTCACCGCCCTTCGCGCGCTTGTGCGCCTGAACAACACTGCGGAGCGTCAATCAGCCCTCAATGCTTTCTACGCCGATTGGTCGAGCAATCCGCTGGTGCTCGACAAATGGTTTGCGGCGCAGGCCAGCGTCGGCACGGCCGAAACAGCGCAGTCCCTCGTGGATCACCCCGATTTCGATCTGGGCAACCCCAACCGGGTTCGCGCCGTGGCAGCCGTGTTCGCCATGCAAAACCTCGCCGCCTTCCACGCGTCGGATGGCTCTGGCTATCGCTTCCTCGCAGGGCTTGCTGCGGCGGCTGACGTCCGCAACCCCGCCCTCGCGGCCAGACTGCTGACGGCTTTCGAGAGCTGGCAAAGCATTGCCGAGCCTGCCCAGTCAGCTGCGGGTGCCGAACTGCAAAAACTTGCCGAGCAAGGCTTGTCCAAAAACGCTGCAGATATTGTGGAAAGAGCCAGGTCCGGCGGAGCCTGACCGCCAATCTGGTTAATCAGAACCCGTGTCTGGTTAACTTTTGTGTAAGCTGTCGCCTCGTAAGAGAAGTGATTCTCACTGCGGGGTGAAAGGCTTCGATTTGGCGTCGACGCGAGCACACAACACTGTCGGCCTGAAAGGCGCGTTTTCACGCGAGGGCCGACACCGCCTTAAGCGCGTGCTTTTGGCGCTAATTGTGGTGCAGGCAATCGCCCTTGGCCTGAAGGCTTGGCAGGACAGAATCGAGGCGGACAAAGCCGCGCGAGCGCTCCTGGCAACCGAAGCCTCCCTGATTGCCCAGCGGCTCGATGCGCGCATCGGCGAAGTTGCGACCATCCTCGATCTGAACGACAGCCGACGGGACGCATCCGATGCCATGCCGGGCGAGGAAATCGTGCTGCGTGCGAGCGACGCTGCGCAGTCGCCGGCTGGAAGCCGCTTGCGCGCCGCTGCAGACCGGGCGGGTGCGCTCATCGACGCTGGCCAACGCTCCGGCCTGTCTGCAGACGGTGATCTGGTCATTGTCTCCGGCGCAACCGACAACCCACTCATCGCCATCGAACGGGTCGAGAGTTACATCCCTGCCCCCGGAAACGACCACCGCATCGCCTTCAATGACGGGATAAGCATCGGTCGGGGTGCATCGACATTGGATTCAGTCTTCTCAGGCAACGCGTCGCAGACCATAGGCCTCGGGTGGCAGATGATTGCCAGCCAAGCCTGCCGCAATTTGCCCGCAAGCGGCATCACAGCCTGCGTTCAGGTCGAACGGCCGCGTTTCGACACGGACACGCTCGTTGCCCTTGTCATTTACGGCCTTTTGTTTGCCGCCCCCGCCCTGGCGATCGGCGGGTTGCTTGCACGCCTGGCCGACCAGGCTGAGTTTGATGATGCCCTGGTGGCACAGGAAGCCGAAACGGCGCGCATGATGGCGCTTGTGACCGATGGTGCGGAAGTCGGATACTGGGAACTCTATGATGACAAGGGCGCCATCTGGCTCAGTGAGCGGGCGCTGGCCCTGCTGCAGAAGCCGCCAGATGAGCAGACTGCTCCGACGCTCGCGACGCTGTCTGGCTGGATCGATCCACAGGATCGCGAGCAGGTCAGCAATGCGCTCGCGGAGTGCGCATCGCTTGGCTGGGTCCATGTGCGATTTCGCGTAGGTTCAGGCGAACCCGCAAGATGGCTCGAGCTGCGGGGCAGTGTGACGCCGGGAACAGGCGCAGCGCTCGAAGGCGGCGGAGCAGGATCAGGCATCGGCGGCATCATCGTCGACGTCACCGAGCAGAAGCAGTCCGAGGATCGCTTCCAGGCTGCCGAGAACCGCCTGCGCAGCGCAATTGAAACCTTCTCGGGCCCGTTTGCGCTTTGGGACAAGCGTCGCAGGCTGGTCTATTGGAACCAGGCCTATGCGAGCGCTTTCAGACTTTCCGATACGCTACGCCCCGGTGCCAGTCATGATGCCGTTGCAGTCGCCATGTCCGCCGCAGTTGCTCGTGAAACCGACGATAGCTTCGATGGCGGGTCAACTCTGTTTGGCCTGAAATCCGGAAAGTTCATCCGCCTGGTCGAGAAGCCAACGCCCGAAGGCGGGTTGATCAGTGTCGGCGTAGACGTCACCGACACCGAGCGCAGCCAGACGCAGCTCGGCAAACAGCAGGACCGCCTGCGTGAACTGGTCAAGGAGCTTGAGCGCTCAGAAGGCCATGCCGCCGAAATGGCCAAGAAGTACGCCGAGGAAAAAGCCCGCGCCCAACATGCCGCCGCAACCAAGAGTGCGTTCCTCGCCAATATGAGCCACGAGCTGCGCACGCCGCTCAACGCCATCAATGGCTTCTCGGAAATCATCGCCAGTGAACTCTACGGGCCGCTGGGCGATGCCAAGTACAAGGCCTACGCCAACGACATTCTGGCTTCCGGTCAACACCTCCTCGATATGATCAATGAAATCCTCGACATGGCGAAGATCGAAGCCGGCAAGATGACCATTGATCCGCGCCCTATCGACATCGTCGACCCGGTGGACGCAGCGGTGCGCATGATCCGTCGGCGCGCGGAAGAAAAAGGGGTTGAGCTCACTCTGACCGCCGAAGACAATCTTCCGGACGTCGCTGCAGACCACAGAGCCATCCGTCAGATGGTGCTCAATCTCGTCTCGAATGCGGTCAAGTTTACCGACGAGGGCGGCCGGGTCGTTGTGGGTGTTCGGCGGCAGGACGGCATGGTGCAGGTTGCCGTGCGAGACAGTGGCCGCGGCATCTCAAAGGAAGACCTTCCCCGGCTCGCGCAGCCTTTCGAACAGGTCAAGGGCGACCAGTCCAGCGCGGGCACGGGCCTTGGCCTTGCGCTCACGAAATCCTTTGCGGAAATGCACGGCGGCGCGCTGACGATCAAAAGTCAAATCGGGAAAGGAACCATGGTTTCGTTCGTCTTGCCCTTTGCTGACGACGTGTCTGCGGATCAACGGCCGGACGACTTGTCCATGGTTCCGCCTTCAGCCCCTGCACCGCTCTGACGCGCCACAAACGCCGCTGCGGCATCGACACACGCTTCGGCGGCGTCGGACATGGCCTGAGCGCGGGACACGGGGTCGCTGCCAGCTGCAATGTTCGTTGTTCTGACCTGGGTCTGCTCGATCAGGCTGAGCGGACGTGTCGAGAACAGCGATAGCTCCAGTTGGCAACGCGCCTCGCGGCCGTGCAGAGCCAGTTCAGAAATTCGCCAGTCCAGCTCCAAACCATCGCGTAGCCGCGCGGGCGGCGCGAGTGCCGCGCCATCCGTTGTGGCGATCAGGCTATCTAGCATGGCCAATTGCATCAGGCGGCTGGCGCTATCGGCCCACTCCACACCGCGCAAGAGGCGCAGCGCGCCGGTCTCATCAATCGAGGCCATAGCTCCGCCGCCTAGGAATTTCGGCGCATCCGGCTCGCGTATGACGACGCTGCCCGACAGCTCGTAAGTCGGCTCCAGTGGTCCTATGCGATAGAGTGCGTTTGGCGCAGTCGGCTCAGGCAGGACCGAGACACAGGCTGCAAGTCCCAGCACGGCCGCTATGGAGAGGCGTTTCAATGTCATCATCGCTTTAGTCCTCATAAGGCGCAGGGTCGCCAACGACAAAAGTTTCCGGGGTTTCCTCGAACGTGCGCGCGAGCCGCTCGAGTCTCTGGATCAACCGGCTCAGATCGCGGCTGACATGGCTGAAATCGCGAAGCGAATTGCTCGCTGGCCCGTCGACCGTTTCACGCAGCGCGCTGGCGACTTCTGCCCCTTCGCTCATCAACACGTCGGTCGAGTCAATTGCCTTGGCAAGATCGTTCAGGATGGGCAGCAGGCGCGTATTCAGTGTACCAATAAATTCCGCTGCATCGTCGCCAACGCCGCCGATTGAGGTGGATGCCGTATCGAAAGCATCAACCGCTGCATTCGCGGAAGCCAGGGTTCGCGACAGCTGATCGACCAGGCCGTCATCCTGCGCCAGCTTGTCTGAAATCGTCTCAAGGTTTTGGAGCGTCCGCGCGAGCGAGTCGAGGTTCTCGTCGCTCAATGCGGCATCGATGCGTGTCATTGTCGTGCCGAAGGACTGCATCACTTCAGCGCTGCTATCGAAAATCTGAGATAGCGGAGTACGCTCTGCTTCTATACGCGGAACCGGCCCGCCGGGCCGGCGTTCAAGCATCGGTGCTGTCGGGCTTCCGGCACTGATCTGGACAAAGGTAACCCCCGTAATCCCGGCGAAATCGATGACCGCTGTTGAGTCCGTTTTCACCGGTGTCTCAGCATCGATACTGACCCGGGCGCGGACCTTTGACGGATCGGAGCGATCAATGCGCACCGCCTCCACCTCACCGACCTTGATGCCGATGTAGCGCACGGCAGCGCCTTCCTCGAGCGTGACCGGCCCCTCAAAGACGATGTCATAGTCGGCAAATTCGCGCTGAAGCTGCGACTGGCCGAGCCAAAGCGTGAAGCCCAGCGCCGAAATGGCTGCGAGGATGACGAAAGCCCCGATCAGGGCAAAGTTCGCACGGGTTTCCATGGGTCGGTCCTCCTCAGGCCGCCGTTGCGGCGCGCCCTCTCGGGCCACCGAAGTATTCTTGTATCCAGGGATGATCGCTTTCGCGAAGCTCAGGGATCGTACCCGTTGCGATCACGCGTTTATCGCCAAGAACGGCGATCCGATCGCAAACCGAGTGCAGCGTGTCCACGTCGTGAGTCACAAGGAACACCGTCAGACCAAGCGCCTGTTGCAGCTCCCGGATCAATTGATCGAATTTCGCGGCCGTGATCGGATCGAGCCCGGCAGTCGGCTCATCAAGAAACAAAAGCTCAGGATCAAGTGCAAGGGCGCGCGCAAGGGCAGCGCGCTTTCTCATCCCGCCGGAAAGATCGGACGGGTATTTCGCAGGCGCATCTGGCCCCAGCCCTGCCATAAGGATCTTCATGTCCGCCAGTTCTTCGCGCAGGGCAGCGGGCATTTCGGTGTGCTCGGCCAGCGGGGCCAGGACATTCTCACGAACAGTGAGATTGGAGAACAAGGCTCCATCCTGGAACATCACGCCCCAGCGGCGTTCAAGCAGGTCGCGCGCGGCCTCATCCATCCGAAGGAGATCCTGGCCAAAAACATCGATGCTTCCGGTAGCAGGCGGTTTCAGGCCCACAATCGCGCGCAACAGGACGGACTTGCCTGTGCCCGAGGGACCAATCACGCCGATGATCTCTCCGCGCCGAACATCGAGATCGAGCCCTTCGTGCACAACATGGTCGCCATAGGCCGTCTTCAGGCCCCGGACGCGGATGGCGAGATCGCCGCTCATAGCCCGAGCTCCATGTAGAAGATCGCAAATACGGCATCGATCACAATGACGGTGAAGATCGCCTGCACCACAGACTTGGTCGTGTGCGAGCCGAGGGACTGGACACTCCCGCCCACATGCAAGCCCTGCCGGCAACCGATGAGCGCAACCACCAGCCCGAAAATCGGGGCCTTGGACATGCCCACCCAGAAGTTCTCGATCGGAACAAAGTCGCGGATGCGTGTCAGGAAAACGACGGGATTGATGTCGAGCGCAAGCCAGCTGACGACGAGGCCGCCGAACACGCCAGACAACGTCGCCACAAAAGCGAGGATTGGCGTCATGATCAGCATGGCGAAGACACGGGGCGCGACGATGACTTCCATCGGCTTGAGGCCAAGGGTCGTCATCGCGTCGATTTCCTGGCGCATCTTCATGGCGCCAATTTGAGCCGTGAACGCAGAGTTGGTCCGTCCCGCCAGAATAATTGCGGTCAGAATGACACCGAACTCCCGCAGAACGGAGATCCCAACCAATTCAACCGTAAAGATCGTTGCACCAAATTCGGACAGTGTTGTCGCGCCAATAAAGGCCACGACCATGCCAACAAAGAAGGAAAGGAACGCGACGATGGGCATGGCGTCGAGCCCGGCTTCTTCCATCACGGCCACCATAGCGGTCCAGCGCAGCCGGGCGGGACGGATCAAGAGTCCGGCACAAACCACTATCGTCTCGCCGAGGAATGCGAGCGTATCGACTGTGTCATCAATCAACGCGACAGCGCCGCGACCGGTCCTGTCCAACAGGCCATACAGGCCCGTTGCAGGTTGCGATGCTGGCTCGCACGCCATGGACGAACGACGGGCGAGGCCGACCAAGTGCTCGACAATGGGATGCTGCCCCACAAGGTCCAGTGGCGGATCGGCAAAAGTACAGCCCTGCCGAAGCGTGCGGTCGATGATGAAGGCCCCGGCGGTGTCGAGTTGGCCGAGGTCTGTGACGTCCAATGCCGGCGGCTGGGTGCGCTCCGGAAGGGCCCGCAATGCGTCGTCTAGCGCGCCGATGGTGGTCACAAGCCAATCACCGGTGACACGCAATATTGCGGCACCGCCCGATGTATCGAGCGTGAAAGCAGGCGGTGTCGGCGGTGTCATCACTTGGGACTCTTTGCCAATCTGTAGCAAAACATGCTTAAGGCGGGCCGTATTGAACCCGTGAAACTTGATCGAAGCGAGCCCTGATGCCGAATTTGCGCCTCGACGTGTCTGCTGTTTCCTTTCCGCTTCGCACGGCTTTCTCCATATCTCGCGGCAGCAAGACCTGTGCCGAAACGGTGCAGGTAACGGTGTCTGATGGCGATATTCGCGCGAGGGGGGAAAGCACACCCTATGCGCGCTATGGCGAAACCGTGGATAGCGTTATTGCGGGCATCGAGGCCGTGCGGGCACAAATCGAGTCCGGACTGACACGACACGCCTTGCAAGACGCGATGCCGGCTGGGGCGGCGCGAGCAGCGATCGATGCGGCCCTGTGGGACCTCGAAGCAAAGTCGGCGGGCGAGCCCGTCTGGGCGCTGGCGGGCCTCCCGGAACCCGAGCCCGCTGAGACCGCTTACACCATCGTCCTGGATACCCCCGACGCCATGGCTGAGGCGGCACGGCAAGCGCCCGGAACGATCCTGAAACTGAAGCTTGGCGGCCCCGAGGACCTGCTCCGTGTTGAGGCTGTCCATGCGGCGAGGCCCGATGCGAAACTCGTTCTCGATGGCAATGAAGGACTGGAACCGGAGGCCTTCCCAAAAATCGCCGCAAGGGCGTCCAAGCTGGGTGTTGTCCTGATTGAGCAACCGTTCCGTGAGGGCCGGGACAGCGCCTTGATCAGGCGCGCGGTGCCGATTGCCATCTGCGCCGACGAAAGTGCGCACACGGCAGCGGATATTGAAACGCTGGCCCGCGCCTATGACGTTGTGAACATCAAGCTCGACAAAACGGGCGGCCTCACAGAAGCCATTCGCATGACCCGCGAAGCCCGGCGGGCGGGCATGGGGGTGATGGTCGGCTGCATGGTTTCAAGCTCACTGTCGATGGCGCCGGCCATGATGCTGTCCGGACTTGCAGACCTCATCGATCTGGACGGTCCGTTATGGCTGGACGCAGACATTGAGGACGGCCTTGCCTACGAGGGTGCCCGCGTCTCTCCGCCAAGCCCGGCGCTTTGGGGCTAACGCCGGCGCAGCAGCGGAATGCAAAGCACCAGTCCAATCGCCGCCATCGCAGCCATCAACCAGTAAGACTGCGCCTGAGCCAGCGGCCCAGCGGTGTCGAGCGCATCAAACAGAATACCGCCGATGACTCCTGCACCCGCGAGCAGGGGACCAAAGCCAAGCGCGGAGTTGATCGATACGGCAATCGGCACTTTTTCAGGCGCGAGTTCCTCTTCAAGGAAACGCAGTGTGCCCACCAGTGTCGCTGCGAACGATAGTGCATGAAGCGTTTGCAGCGCGTAGAGCGCCGTTAGCGACGGCGCGAAACCAGTCAACGTCCAACGCACGACCGCTCCGGCCCCGCCTAGCATAATCAATGTGCCCGGCGTCACCGTTTTTCCTTTGAGCATGACCCCGGACACGGCCAGGAAGACGATCTCCGCCAACACACCGACCGACCACAGGATCCCCACTTGTGTCTCGTCGATGCCTTGCGCGATCCAAAGGATAGACCCGAAATTATAATACTG
>JBCBWQ010000114.1:0-8512 GCA_039817025.1 Pseudomonadota bacterium
AGGGCCCATTCAAGGCGCGTTACCGGCGCAAGCACCATCTGACCGATGCGCTCGCCCCGCCGGATCACGAAGGGCTCAGATCCATGATTGATAAGGATGACCTTCAACTCGCCGCGATAGTCGCTATCGATCGTGCCAGGCGAATTGAGGCAGGTGATTCCGTGCTTTGCAGCGAGGCCAGAGCGCGGACGCATCTGTATTTCGTAGCCATCTGGAATTGCCACGCTGAGCCCTGTCGGAATCATGTCGCGCATACCGGGCACCAGCATTACCGGCGCATCTTGAGGCACGGCTGCACGTATATCGAGCCCCGCTGAGCCCGGCGTTTCGTAGGCCGGCATAGTGAGCCCCTCAAAATGGGGCAAAGGCTTCACAGCGACAGTTATGGGCATGTTCATGGCAGCAAACCGACCGAGTCGTTGACTTGAGTCAATTCCAGCGAGTTTTCGATCTACTCTGCTGCAAGCCTTGGCGCGTCATCTTCAGTCAAAGCAGCAGCGATCCGCTCGGCGAGACGGCGGGCGACAGACCTCTTGTCCATACGCGGCCAACGCTCAACCCCTGAGCGCGTAATCAGCGCGATTTCATTTTCCGAGCCGCCCATGACATCTCCAGAAACATCGTTCGCAACGATCCAGTCGCAGCCTTTTTTTTCCAGCTTTGCAACGGCGTGCGTTTCGACATCATTGGTTTCAGCGGCAAAGCCAATGACAAGGCCGGGACGTTTCTTCCGTTTCCGGGATACAGTCGCAAGAATGTCAGGGTTTTCTGCGAGTTGAATTGCATGAAGCGTATCGGAACCTTTTAGCTTCAGTTTGCGCGGCGCTGACTTCGCAGGCCTCCAATCGGCAACGGCAGCAACTGAAATGAAGACGTCGGCAGGCAATGCGGACTCCACCGCCTTAAGCATGTCTCTTGCTGATTCTACGTTTAGCCGATCTACCCCGTCCGGCGTCGGTAAAGACACGGGTCCTGAGACCAGCGTAATCTTTGCTCCGAGGCCTGCGAGTGCACTTGCGATTGCAAAGCCTTGCTTTCCGGAGGAGTGATTTGAGAGATACCGAACTGGGTCTAGCGGTTCACGCGTTGGCCCTGCCGTAATCAATGCGTGAACCCCTTCAAGGGGTCGATCAGAAACCGCCAAGAGTTGCTGTTCAATTTCACTGGCGATCGAGTCTACCTCTGGCAAACGGCCGGGCCCAAACTCGCCGCAGGCCATAGCCCCTTCATCAGGTTCCATGACGGCAATCCCATCGGCGCGAAGAGTCGCAACATTTCTCTTCACAGCAGGATGGCTCCACATGCGCACATTCATGGCCGGAACCATGAGTACGGGTTTATCCGTCGCAAGCAGCGTCGTCGTCGCCAGATCCGTAGCGAGACCTGACGCGGCCTTGCCAATAAGGTCTGCAGTTGCAGGACAGACCACGACGAGATCAGCGGAACGCGACAACTGGATATGCCCCATCTCGGCCTCGTCATCGAGGTCAAATAGATCCGTGTAGCATTTATCACCAGACAACGCCGCGACGGAGAGCGGCGTCACAAATTCAGAACCGCCTTTTGTCACGATACAGCGCGCGGCGATCCCACGCTTAGATAGCGTTCGGATCAGCTCAAGGCTCTTATAGGCTGCGATGCCGCCGCCAATGATCAGGAGAATGCGCTTTGCGTCCATAACACCTCATCTGGTAGCGCAAAATCCTGAAGAAAGGGATGTTTTCGCAGTCGAAAACGCCTGATTCCCCTAAAGTGGAGCAACGATCTTGACCCGGCGACGTACATCGCGAGAGCGGGCCGATGGCTCGAGCCGCGCATGCAGCAATGAAAGCTGGGCGATGCCTGCATCGGACACGGCACCATCCACTTGCAGGCGAACGCACCGCTCGCGCAGACGGTCATTGAAGCGCCGGTGATCCTCCGGGCACGCCAGCTGCGCTGCCTGAATGACGCGGCGATAGAGCGCGCGGGCACCGTCCAGTGTATCGAGTGCACGGAGGTCGTCCACGCACACGGCATACCGGCGATCACCATCGCGAAGGTCCGCGCGGCGCAAGATGCTCGCTTCACACCGCTTCACCGGCGCGGCCATCATAGGTTCGGGTTTATCTTGAGAAGGCTTAACCCGGGGTGCTTCGAGCGCGTTCGGCGCGCCGCGGATAATTCGGATATCGGGTTGCAACGGCTGAGTTGTTGCCTTGCCGCCGCGATAAATCGTTGGCCCCAGAATCGTCGTTACGTTTGCGGACACACTCGGTTTGACCCTGATGATACAGGCCCCGGTTGGTCCGCCAGCCAATTCAGCGTCCGAGCATGATTGTCCGCGATTCACGGTCTGGCTGGAGCCGGTCCCGGTCATGAAGACTGCCGTAATGACAATGAACAGAATCCGGACCATGGACGTCCTCCGCAGAATCGTTTCGATTTCGAAACTTTAGCGGAATTCAAATGGCGCGCGAGATTGTTCTCCACGAGCGGGAGCGGCATTCGCCTTCATGTGGAAAAGTGCGCTTACGGGGCGAGCGAGATGGCCGCGACAGCGACGATCAGAGTCATAGTAATCGTAAATCCGAACCAGCCCCACCAAGGCGCAAAGCGTGACTTCTGCGGTGCGACAACCGGGGGCTGCGCGTCTAGCGACGCTTCAAATCGGTCCATGACGTCTGGTAACCGTTTCAAGCGGTTCGCTATTTCGCGGACATTCTGAGCGGCCAGTTTCGCTGCGCCTTCGGGCCCAAAATTCGTCCGGATCCATTTCGAAACGATCGGCTCTGCGGCTGTCCAGATATCGTGGCTGGGGTCGATCGCCCGAGCGACGCCTTCAACCTGAACCATGGTCTTTTGCAGCAGGACAAGCTCCGGGCGAAGCTGCATCCCAAACTGATGGGTGTAATCGAACAGCTGAAGGAGCAATTTCCCCATGGAAACATCCTTTGCGTTCTTGCCGTGGATAGGTTCACCCACGGAACGCAGTGCCTGTGCAAAGTCGCCCACTGAACGATCCGGAGGCACATAACCGGCTTCGAAATGGACCTCGGCAATGCGGTGATAATCGCGGCGAATAAATCCCCAGAGGATCTCAGCCAGGAACCGGCTTTCATTGGTTCCAATCCGGCCCACGATACCGAAATCAACCAGCGCGAGCTTTCCCTCCGGCGTTACGATCATGTTGCCTTCGTGCATGTCGGCATGGAACACGCCGTGATGGATGGCATGGGTCAGGAAACCCCGAGTGACGCAGTTTGCCAAATACGTCCGATCGACATGGCTTCCCTCAAGCGCGTCGGGTGCGGTAAGCGGTTTTCCGTCGATCCACTCTGTTGTCAGAACGCGTTTGGAGGTTCGCTGCCAGTCGACTTCGGGGACCACGTAAAACTCGCTGGCATCCTTAATTGCACGCAGTTCGTCAGCGCCGCCGGCTTCCAACCGCAAGTCCAACTCCTTAGACATGCTTTCCGCGATTGTGTCCGTGAACGCAACGGGTTGCAGCCGCCGACTTTCTGACGAAACCTTTTCGATGTTTCGCGACGCGCGGCCCATAGCCCGCAGCGTAACAAAAATGCGCGATTCGATGCCTGGGCGCAGAATCTTTACTGCCTTCGTTCCATCACCAGTTTCGAGCTTGTGAACCTGAGCTAAAGATGCTGCAGCGATCGGCTCTCCCAATCCCGCAAAGAGTTGGCTGGCGTCTTCCGGAAATTCTGCCTCCAGAGCGGCCCTTGCCTTATCCATCGAAAACGGCGGCAGCTTGTCCTTTAGCCGGCTCAAGTCGGTGGTCGCCTCGACGCCGAAAACGTCCGGCCGTGTCGCTAGGAACTGCCCCATCTTGATGTAAGCGGGACCAAGTTTTTCAAGCGCCGTCGCAAGGCGCTGGCCTGGCCGTCCTTTCGCACCGCCGCCGAAGAGGCGAAGGATACGCCCCGCAAGTCTGGCGGGAACGGGAAGACGAGATTGATACTCGCCGGGAAGGATCACATCGTGACGCGCGAGCGAAGCGCCAGCGCGCATTAGCCGCCAATAGTCTCCAAACGCCGCCAACATGTCAGACCGCCCAACCAAAATGGAGTGCTGCCACACCGCCAGTGAAATTGGTCACCGAAACGCGAGAAAATCCAGCGTCTTCGATCTCATCCCTAAAGACATCCTGCTTGGGGAACTTTCGGATGGACTCCACCAGATACTGATAACTTCCACGGTCACCCGCCACCATCGCGCCAAGCGGCGGAATGACGGTGAAACTGTAGGCATCGTAGACGTCCTGTAGGAGCGGAGCCGTCAGATGGCTGAACTCAAGAACGGCAAGACGTCCACCTGGTCTCAGGACGCGTCGGAACTCGGCAAGGGCCGCAAGCCGGTCGGCCACATTGCGGATTCCAAATGCGATGGTGAGGGCATCAAAGCTGCGGCTCGGGAAAGGCAACGATTGAGCGTCGCCGCAAACCCACTCTATTCGGCCTTTATGGGCTGCCATGTCGTGGCGCGACTTTCCTGCCGCCAGCATAGCATCATTAATATCGCAAACGACCGCCGCCGCCCGCCCAGAATTGGCGCGGCGCTTGCCGGCCCGGTCGGCGCGTTCAATGAAGGCCTTTGCAAGATCACCAGTGCCCCCGGCGACATCAAGCAACAGCTCGCCAGGCTGCGGATTAAGTTTGGCGATTGAATCGTGTTTCCAAAGCCTATGAACGCCTGCCGACATGAGATCGTTCATGAGGTCGTACTTTGACGCAACCGAGCGGAACACGCCTTTGACGCGCTCGACCTTTTCGTCGGGCGTAACGTCCTCGAAGCCGAAGGAGACTGTCTGTTCTGCGTCGGATGCGCTCATGTGATTGACCATGGTTGCGGGACTTACAAACCCATATATGCGATAACAATGCCTGAATTGCCCGAAGTCGAGACGGTTCGCCGCGGCCTTGCGCCTGTAATGGAAGGCAAGACGGTCCGCGCAGTGTCCGTTGCCCGTCCCGATTTGAGGTTCCCATTTCCTCCAAGATTTGCAGAGCGCGTTACCGGAGCGAGGATCGAGCGCCTGGGCCGCAAAGCCAAATTTCTGGCCGCCGAGTTGAGCACAGGCGAAGTACTTATCATGCATCTCGGCATGTCGGGCCGATTCAGCATCGGTGGCAGCGGCGCAATCGGCACCTATGCGCAGGATACTGGCGGCAACCCGGCACACGACCATGTCGTGTTCCATATCCAGGACGACACGACCGTCACATATAACGATCCGAGGCGCTTCGGATTCATGGAACTCTGGCCGTTAGATACGTTCGACAGCTATCCACGCCTAAAGTCAATCGGCCCGGAGCCTCTTAGTAATCTCTTTTCCGCTGCCCATCTCGATCGCGCACTCAAAGGCAAGCAAACACCCATCAAGTCTGCCCTGCTCGACCAATCCATCGTGGCGGGCCTTGGCAACATCTATGTCTGTGAAGCGCTGCATCGCTCGGGCATCTCGCCGCGTCGCAAAGCCAGCACGATCCCCGGGACTCGGGCCATCAGGCTTGCTCCTGCCATTAATGAAACGATTGCCGAAGCAATAGACGCAGGCGGCTCAACCCTGCGGGACTTCGCCCACGCGGACGGCGCGCTCGGCTATTTTCAGCATCGCTTCCGGGTCTATGACCGCGCCGGCGAGCCCTGCCCCGTCTGCACATCGCCAATCCGGCGTATTGTGCAATCAGGCCGGTCGACTTTTTTCTGTGGCACGTGCCAACGCTGATACCGCCGGAGCCTTGCGTCAAAAGTAAAAGCGGTGTCTGTGCCGCCTTGTTCGGATACGGAAGGAGCAGCCATGTCTGGCGTGGTCGTCGTGGGTGCCCAGTGGGGTGATGAAGGCAAAGGCAAGATCGTCGACTGGTTGTCGCACCGCGCGGATGTCGTGGTTCGCTTTCAGGGCGGACACAATGCTGGCCACACCCTTGTCGTCGGCGACAAGACCTACAAGCTGAACCTGCTGCCCTCCGGTGTCGTACGCGGCGGAAAACTCTCTGTCATCGGCAATGGTGTCGTCGTTGATCCCTGGCAGCTGATTACGGAACTGGAGGGTATGGCGGCAGCTGGCATACCACTCGGCCCGGACGACCTGATGCTTGCAGAGAATGCCTGCCTGATCCTGCCATGGCACAAGGATCTCGATGCAGCTCGGGAAGGCGCGCTTGCCGACGCAAAGATCGGGACCACCAAGCGCGGCATCGGCCCGGCCTACGAAGACAAGGCGGGGCGGAGAGCGGTGCGCGTGGCTGACCTTGCCGACGAGACTGCGCTGGATATGAAACTCAAGCGCTTGATCGCCCACCACGCACCCTTGCGCACAGGGCTTGGCCTCGACGCGCCGGACGCTGAAGCCTTGAAAGCGGACTTGTTGTCGATCGCGCCTAAAGTCTTGCCTTATGCGAGACCCGCCTGGAAACATCTCGATGAAGCCCGGCGGCTTGGCCGGCGTATCCTTTTCGAGGGCGCTCAAGGGGTGATGCTGGACGTCGACCATGGCACATACCCCTTCGTCACATCCTCCAATGTGGTTTCGGGCCAAGCTGCAGCCGGTTCCGGGCTCGGCCCACGAGCGGTGACCTACGTCCTCGGACTCGCCAAAGCCTATACGACGCGCGTGGGGGCTGGTCCCTTCCCCACCGAACTGGACAATGAAATCGGCGAGAGGCTGGGCGAAGCTGGGCGAGAGTTCGGCACGGTGACCGGCCGCAAGCGCCGTTGCGGCTGGTTTGACGCCGTCATGGTACGCCAGGCCTGCGCGGTCTCTGGTGTCGATGGCCTCGCGCTGACCAAGCTGGATGTGCTGGACGGCTTTGACGAGATCAAGATTTGCACCGCCTATACGCTGAACGGCGAGACCCTCGATCACTTACCGGCAACGGCTGCTGCGCAGGACGCTGTCGAGCCTGTTTATGAAACAATGCCCGGCTGGTCGGGATCAACGCGCGGTGCCCGCAGCTGGAACGATCTTCCAGCAGAGGCCGTTAAGTATGTCCGGCGGCTGGAAGAACTGGTTGGGCGCCCTGCGGCTCTGGTGTCCACGTCGCCAGAGCGTGAAGACGTCATTCTGATGCGCGATCCCTTCGAGCGGGGCTATTGAGACGCGGCATAACCGTTTAGGCTTTGTTTCGAAGCGCGGAAGACACGCGCCAAGGAGGAAAGCCATGAAACACGTCGCCATAGCTGCAGCGCTACTTGCTGGATGTTCATCGGTCGCACAGGAACCCGTTGCTTCCGACGGGGATTGGACCGTCTCGAAGTACGGAGAGACCGATCGCCTCGGCGCGGCAAACAATCTCTCGCCGGAAAAAACGGCCGCAGCGGCCGCGCTGGTTACGGAGGGCAAGACGTATGCACTTGGCATGGTCACCGGACGGGATACACCGGCCTACGGTCCGCGCGAGTATGACGTAACGGTCCTGCAGCTTTCCGATGGCTCGGGAACGCCGCTCGGCGAAAACAAGGCGACAGGCAATGATGACCTTGTCCGCACGTTCGTCGGTATTGGCAGCCAGATCGACGGGCTCGGACATATGGGCATCGATCACCGGTACTATAATGGTGTCCACGTCTCTGAGTTCGTTGCAACGGACGGTCTGAAACAGTTCAGCACCCACGATATTCCACCCATGGCAACCCGCGGGATCCTGCTCGATATGACGAAAGCGTTCGGCAATCCTGTACCCGATGGGACAGCCTTCAACCGCGCTGAAATCGACGCCGCGTCTGACGCCTCCGGCGTGACGATCGAAAAAGGTGACGTGGTAATCTTCCACACTGGCAAAATGGCCGCGACCGCCGGCGAGACGGCGCTGTCGCCAACCGCTCCTGGCCTTGGTGTCGAAGGCGCCCAGTATCTCGCCGACCTCGGTGTCGTTGCCGTTGGCGCGGACACATGGGCACTGGAGGCCATTCCTTTCGAGAATGAAGCGCGACCGTTTGATGTCCACCTGACCCTGCTCGCCAAGAACGGCGTCTACATTCTTGAAAACATGGTGACTGACGACCTCGCTGCCGATGGCGCGACCGAATTCTTCTTCACACTCGGCACACCGCGCATGGAAGGCACAGTACAGGCCATAATCAATCCCGTTGCGATCCGATGACACGGCGACTGGTCGTCATCACTGGAGCATCCGCAGGGTTGGGAGAAGCCTTTGCGCGGGCGTATGCGAAACGTGGGTGGGACGTAGCGCTGACAGCCAGGCGCAAAGACCGACTGGAAGCCCTCGCCGCAGACATTCAGGACGAAACACAATCCGACGCCCTCGTCTTGCCGCAGGACCTTTCCGAACCCGGCGCCGTCGACACACTTCTGGCTGCGCTCAAGGAACGTGGCCGGACCGTCGATGGACTGGTGAACAATGCCGGCTACGGCCTTACCGGCAGCTTTTTCGAGAGCGACTGGTCCGAAGAGGCAGCATTCCTGACCGTCTTGTTTCATGCGCCGATCGAGCTCGTTCACAAGCTCCTTCCTGGCATGGCCGAGCGAAACTATGGACGCATCATCAATGTG
>JBCBWQ010000115.1:0-8480 GCA_039817025.1 Pseudomonadota bacterium
GGTCAGCCAGCAGAGTCCACGTGTAGAGCCCTGAATTGTGACCATCTGAGAATTTTATTCTGACGGCGTAGTGTCCAACGGGGTCCGCGCCTACGACGTCAATGTCATTTGGGATCGGAGGCTGCGGCGGTGGCGGCCCGGCGCTATGGCCCTTATTGGCCGCTGACGGACTCTCCTGACGCAGTTTGACGTATGAGACGGAGCCAGACTGGCCATCATCAAAGGCAATATGGAGGTGTTGAGAGGCCCGTTTGAACGTGAGCCGCGCCGGCCAGGGAGATGTCACGCCTGAGGGTCCAGTTCTCGCGCTTCGTCTTCGAGCATGATCGGTACGTCGCCGCGGATCGGATAGGCCAAACCGGCTTTGCGCGAGATCAGCTCGCCAGCGTCCCGGTCGTACTCAAGCGGGGTGCGCGACACCGGGCAAATCAGAGTTTCCAATAGGCGCGGATCGACATCATTCTTGTCGGGGCCTTGGCTCATTGAATCGTTCCTTCGCTTGATCCGGGCATGTCCATATCAAGCAGGGCGATCAGGGTTTCGCAACGGTCGCGCAGGTTTTCCGCTTCCAGCAGCGCCTGTTTTTCTGCAGCGGCAAAGGGACACCCGGCGCAGAGCGCGTTGACCACCGTTTCGATGGGCGCGTCGTCAACTGCGCCCCAATCCGCAGACATATCATTGCGGGCGACATAGGATTTCAGCGCGCTCATCAGCGTTTCACGCTTCGGCAGGTGGGCGATGTCGGCGGCGACAAGGTCGTGGCCAAAGTCGGCCCAGTCCGCGCTCACTTGCCTGTAGGGGGTGTTCACCTCCAATTCCTCGATCACCCTGAACCGACTGATTCCGGTGAGCACGATGAGGTAGCGTCCATCATCGGTCTCCGAATAGGAGGTCAGTCGGCCGACACATCCAACGCTGGCGAGGCGATCTGCATTGCCGTCGGAAACCGACTGGATCATGCCGAGCAGGCGGTCATTCGCCATCGCATCGTCGATCATGTTGAGATAGCGCGGTTCAAAAATATTCAGGGGTAGGGTCCAGCGCGGAAATAGAAGAGCACCCGTAAGCGGAAATACCGGAATAATTCCCGGCAAGTCTGACGCCTTGCGGTAGCTCTTAATTGCCATCGTTCGTCCTTCAGAACGTTACTCTGAGAGTGACATGGCGCGAATGGGGGAAAGGTCGAGGACTGACTTTAGGCAAACATCAGAGAGGACAGTCTTTTGCGCCCCTCGATGGTTACCGGATCGGTCGGGCCTGCGGCCTCAAACACCTGCAACAGCTTCTCTTTCGCCTTTCCATCGGCCCAATTGAGGTTGGCGGAAAGGATATCAAGCAAGTGATCTGCGCCGTCGCCATTGCGGCCTGCGGCAATTAGCGCCTCGGCCAGCGCATACCGAGCGTCATGGTCGGATGGATTTGCCTCGACCGCAGCGATGCGATCAGCGAATTCATCGTCCGCCGGTGCATCTGCCGTCAGCTCCAACGCCATTTGAACGCTTTTCACGGCCGGATCGGACATGTTGTCGGCAGGCACCAGGTCCAGCGTCATTTTTGCCCGTTCCGCATCGCCATTGGCGAGATAACACCGGGCGAGACCTGCAATAGCGGCAACGTTCGCGGGCTCTTCATTGACGATTGCGGCATAGATCTGTGCTGCCGTGCCGATATCCCCAGCCTGTGCGGCGGCTTCGGCTTGTTCCAGCGCTTCCGCAATCGCCTGTCCGCCGTCGGTCCCCGAGAGGATCTTTTCGATGAACTGATTGATCTGGCTTTCGGGAAGTGCGCCCATGAACCCGTCGACGGGGCGGCCCTTATCGAAGGCAAAGACTGCAGGGATGGAGCGGACACCGAGTTGGCCTGCGACGCCTGGATTTTCGTCGATATTCACTTTGACCAGCTTCACTTTGCCCGCCTTGGCGTCCACGGCTTTCTCGATGATCGGGCCAAGCGTTTTGCAGGGGCCGCACCACGGGGCCCAGAAATCCACGAGAACGGGTTGATCCTGCGAGGCTTCAATGACGTCAGCCATGAACTCCTGGTCGGAGCTGTCTTTGACGTTACCGCCGGTGCCTGGAAAATCTGAAGAGAGGCTCATGGCGCTGATCCTGAATTTGTTCACGCGCAATGTGGGTCGCTGCGTGCTTTGGCGCAAGCGAAACGGGTGTCAGTGCTCCCGTTCGCCAAAAAATGCTGTGCCGACCCGAACGTGGGTTGCTCCAAAACCTGCGGCGGTTTCGAAGTCTCCGCTCATGCCCATGGAGCGTTGCTGGAGGCCGTGTCGGTCCGCCAGTTTGGCGAGGAATGCAAAGTGCGGCCCGGCGGGCTCATCGGCGGGCGGGATGCACATGAGGCCAATGACGGGGAGTGCCAATTCCTGTCGACAAAGCTGAATGAGGGCCGGCAGGTCCGTGACCGATACGCCGGCTTTCTGCGGTTCATCGCCGGTGTTGACCTGAATCAGCAGCTCCGGCCTGCGATCAAGTTTCTCGCAGGCCTTGGCCAGGGCACGGGCAAGCTTCGGCCGGTCTACAGTTTCGATGACATCGAACAGGGTCACAGCATCTTCGGCCTTGTTGGTCTGGAGCGGTCCAATAAGGCGCAGCTCAAGGTCGGGATATTGAGTCCGCCGCTCAGCCCAGCGCGATTGTGCTTCCTGCACACGATTTTCCCCGAAAACGCGGTGGCCGGCCGCAAGCGCCGCGTCGATCCGTTCGTCGGACTGGCGCTTCGACGCGGCAACGAGGGTTGGGGGCCGTGCGGATGCGTCGGCGAGTTTTGCCAGCAGCGTTGCTCGCTTTTGCGCAACATCTGAAGAGGGCTTATCAGTCATGGATGGGTGACAAAGACCAGTCCGCGCGCCAGCGCAAGGTCCGGGCGGCGGCGCGGCGGTCCGAGACGGTCTTGCCGCCATACTTGCCGCCGGTTTGGTTCCTCACCGATGATCGGCGAACGCCGGATGCTGTCGGTGTGGCCGAGCAACTTCCGCGTGGCTGGGGGGTGATCTTTCGTCATCGACCGGGTGACGATGGGATCGCGGCGGCAGGCGCGCTGGCGCAGGTCTGTCGAAGAGGCGGGTTGGCCTTTCTTGTCGCGCATAATCCCAAGCTCGCAATGGCGGTGGGTGCGGACGGCGTACATTGGCCAGAAGTCATGGCGTCTGCGTCGCGGCGATGGGCTGGACGCTTTTCAATAATGACGGCCTCCGCGCACTCGCGCGCGGCCTTGTCCAAATTGGCACAGTTACCGTTGGATGCCGCTTTGCGCTCGGTTGTGTTCCAGTCACGGAGTGCGTCTGCGGGGACGGCTATGGGGCCACTCAAGTTCCGGTCCGAACGTCAGCGGGCAAGGCTTCCGGTTTATGCACTAGGCGGCGTTTCAGACGAGACAGCAGGGCGTGTTGCGGGCGTCGCAGGGCTTGCTGCTATCGAAGGGATCGCGGCGACGTTTTCGGGTTAGCCGAGACGCCGGGTGAGGGCTTCGGCGATCCGCAAGCCAAGCCGACCGTCGGACTGGAGCGGATAGAGGAACGGCTCAATCAGTTCGAGTTCCATGAGCAACAGGCTGTCATCTTCGCCTCGCAGCATGTCGACACGCGCGTAAAGCGGTGCCTCATCAAGGGTCGCGAGGATGGCTTGCGCAGCGTTCAGGTCCGACTCGCTGGGGTCTACCGATGTTTCCACGCCGCCATAGGCCGACTGGATGCGGTAGTCGCCCGGCGCGGCGGATTTCAGGAGTGCGTGGGATAGCGTCCCGTCGATGAAGATGAAGCTGTATTCGCCTTCGCCCTGAATGCGCTTGAGGAAAGGTTGGACCATCATCGGATGCGGCATGTGTGGGATCGCGTCGCCCCGATTGAGCCTGTGCTGGCCCGCCGCTCCGGCACCGACCTGACGCTTGAAGACAAGATCGTCTGATCCGAGCTGATCGAAGGCCTCCGCTGCCGCCTCTTCGGTCACCTTATCAAGCCAGAGGGTCGGGATGAGCCGCGCGCCGCGAGATTCCAGATCCCGCAGGTAGGCTTTGTGGATATTCCATTCCACAAGGGCGGCTGGGTTGAAGAGGCGCGTGGACGATTCAATGCGCCGGAGTGTGGCCAGAAAGTCGTCCTTGCGGTCCCAATAGTCCCATGTCGTCCCGATAATGGCCGCGTCGAAGGTGCCCCAGTCCGCATTGGCATCGTCCCAAGAGATGTCCTCGAACGTCATGTTTTCAGGGCCGGTGTCAGCGACGACGTCCCTCATCTGGCTTGATAGCCGGGTCAGTGAGTCCATCATCTGATCGTGCTCGAAGGCGTCGTCGCGGCGGACGGGCGAGCCCGGCATGGTGACCGGTGAGGCGAGATAGGCGATACGCATGGCGCGCATCTAGCCGCGCCTTGTGGTTGCGTCCACCCGGCCTGTCTGGCAAGGCCCCCGCTGGATTGAACGATTTGGACGGACCCCATGAGCGCAGCCCGCTTCGATGTTGTCGGACTCGGCAATGCTATTGTCGATGTCATTGCCCCAGTAGAAGACGCATTTCTCACAGAGTGGGACATCCGCAAGAATGGCATGACCCTGATTGAGGAGGATCGTGCGCAAGCCCTGACGAAAGCAGGCGGCGGCAAGGAAATGTCTGGTGGGTCAGGCGCAAATACGATCGCCGGTGTCGCGAGCTTCGGTGCGACAGCGGCCTATATCGGCAAAGTGGCCGATGATCGTCTCGGCGAAGTGTTCCGCAAGGATATGACAGAAGGCGGTGTGCCTTTTGACACCGCACCGCTGGTTGGCGGTGCAGCGACGGCGCGCTCCATCATTTTCGTCACACCGGATGGTGCACGGTCCATGAACACGTTCCTGGGTGCATCAGTGATGTTTGCCCCATCGGATGTCGATGCAGATGTCGTTCGGGACAGCGCAATCCTATACTTGGAGGGCTACCTGTTCGACCGGGACGATGCGAAAGCGGCCTTTGTGCATGCCGCAGAGATTGCCGCCGCTGCCGGCCGTAAGACAGCGCTGACCCTGTCTGACAGCTTTTGTGTCGATCGCCACCGCGAGAGCTTCCTTCATTTGATCCGCAACCATGTCGATATTCTCTTTGCCAATGAGGATGAATTGCTGGCGCTTTACGAGGTCGACAGCTTTGATGAGGCCTTGAACCTGCTTCAGGTTGATGCGCCGCTGGCGGCGGTGACGCGCTCTGACAAGGGGTCAGTGGTTGTGGGTGACCAGCCACCCATTCACGTGCCGGCTGAGCCTGTCGACGCGGTGGTGGATACGACCGGTGCCGGTGACCAGTACGCCGCTGGATTCCTGTTCGGAACAGCGCGCGGTGCCCCGCTCGAGACCTGTGCTCGTCTCGGCCATATCGCTGCCGCGGAAGTGATCTCCCACTATGGGCCCCGTCCGGAAACGCCTTATGCGGATCTCGCTGCAAAAGCGGGTATCAAGTTCTGACCACGCGATAAGAATAAGCCCTATGCCAGCAAAGGGCGTTTCGCTTCGTCTGCGATCCGGTCTAGCGTTCCGAAGTGGGCCTGGTTCGCCAGGCATATGATTGAGGGCGAGGCGGTTTGAGCACACAGGCAAAGTTTCTTTCAGGCGGCCTGATGCGCCACATCGTGGTGATGTCGATGTCAGCCAGTATTGGTCTGGTTTCTGTTTTCCTTGTCGACTTTGTGGACCTGTTTTTCATTGCCCTGCTGGGCGAAGCGGCGCTGGCGGCTGCAGTTGGGTTTGCGGGAACGCTGCTCTTTTTCACGTTTTCGGTCAGCATCGGTCTGACGATTGCCATGGGCGCGCTTGCTGCGCGTCTGATCGGACAGGGCAACGCAGATGAGGCGCGCAGCATCGCAACGAACGTCATGGTGTTCGGCGTTTCTGTGTCGGCCGCTATCGCGATCCTGTCCTGGATCTTTGCACCAGAGCTTTTGTCGCTTATCGGTGCGGAAGGCGAGACGCGCGACTACGCGGCGCGTTATATGCGCATCGTCGTTCTGACCATGCCCGTCGCCTCGATCGGCCTGATGTGCTCAGGGCTTCTGCGCGCCCATGGTGATGCCCGCCGGGCCATGACTGTGACGCTTGCGGCAGGTGCTGTGAATGCGATCCTCGATCCCATTTTCATTTTCGGCTTTGGGATGGGGCTGGACGGCGCTGCGCTCGCGACCGTGTGTTCGCGGTTTGCTATGGCCGGGACCGCACTTTATCCGATCCTGAAGCGTTATGGCGGCTTCGCACCTTTTGAGATAGCGCGGTTCAGGCGCGATCTGTCAGCGATTGTCGAAATTGCTGGGCCGGCCGTTCTGACCAATGTCGCAACGCCGGTTGGCAACTCCATCGTCACCCGCGCCATCGCGCCGTTCGGCGATGGTGCCGTGGCGGGATATGCCGTGATTGGCCGGCTTACGCCCCTGTCGTTCTGCGTGATCTTCGCGTTGTCCGGTGCCGTCGGACCAATCATCGGACAGAATTTCGGGGCGGAAAAATACGACCGTGTGCGAGGGACGCTGACCAAGGCGATCCAGTTCACGGCAGTCTATGTGCTGGCCGCGTGGTTGATCCTGTTTGCACTGAATGGGTTCGTCGCCGAACAGTTCAAGCTGTCTGAGGAAGGCGCAACGCTCGTTTTCTGGTTCGCCGCAGCCGTTTCGCCGTTGTTTTTGTTCAACGGGTCGCTCTTCATTTCGAATGCCGCATTCAATAATTTAAAGCGGCCAATCTGGTCCACGTATTTGAACTGGGGAAAGAACACGATTGGTGTGGCGCCGTTTGTTGTGTGGGGTGCACAGCTCGGCGGCGCGCCGGGCGTGCTGATCGGACAGGCAATTGGCGGAATCGCGTTTGGGGTGCTCGGCATCTGGCTCGCGTACCGGCTGGTGGACGATTACGAGAATGGCCGTGCAGACCCAGGGCAGGGCTGGCGACCGCCGCTGATGCGAGGGCGGCCGCAACCTCCATTCTCCTCGCCGCGCGGTTAGGGGGCCACGTTTGAGGACGTGTTGGGCATCCGCGTCAATTCCAACACGATGTCGCGGAATCGTCTTGCACGACGGTGTCTTATGCCGTTCGCTTTCCCTATGCGCCGACCTTCGTTTCTTATAGCCCTCGCGGCCCTGGCTCTTGGGGCATGCACGACCACGGGGCTCAAGGACGCTGAGGCTATCTTTGACCGGCCAGACCTGATGGGCCTGCGCTGGGGCATCCATGTCACCACGCTTGATGGTAAGACTGTACTGGAGCGCAGAGCCGATGAGCGGTTCACGCCGGCCTCGAACACCAAGATCGTCACGACGGCGGCGGTGTTCGACATGTTTGGTGACCTGAGCAATCCGGATGAGTTGATGCGCACGACCCTCGCACTGGAGCCAGGCGCAGACGGCGCGCCGCCGGATATTCTTCTCGTAGGTGGCGGCGATCCTGCCTTCTCCGATGAGCCTGACTGCGAGGCGCGATGCCTGTCGGCGCTCGTTGATGAAGTCGTTGCGCTTGGGCTGACCGAGGTCGGCAATGTGATTGGCGATGCGACGGTTTTCCCGGAAGAGCGATGGGGGCCGGGTTGGACGTGGGATGATTTCGGCTGGGGTTATGGTGCGCCGGTCTCAGGCTTGATGGTGGATGAGAACAGGATCGGGCTGACTGTATTTCCACCGGCGTCCGACCTCGATGGTGCACGTGTTCAGTGGGATCCGGGGGACGACCTGTTTCCGATTGTCGTCGATATCGGTGTCGGCGACGGGGACGCCTATGATATCGCCTCAAGCGGTGCCTTTGAGGATGGCGATTTCAGGCTGTACGGGCGCATGCCGGTTGGTACTGAGCCGGACGACCTATCCCTTGCCGTAGACCGTCCGGCGCATGCGGCGGCGACACGCTTGAAACGCAGGCTGGACGCTGCCGGGGTCGTTGTGAGCGGCGAAGTCCTCACACGCACGCGAAAGCCCGGTATCGACCGGCAAGCCCCTGAAACGGCCACGACAATCGCGGCCACGGAGCCCCCTGTACTGATCGACCTGGCGACGCGGGTCATGAAGGACAGCAGCAACGTCACAGCCGAAGCCCTGTTGCGCCGACTGGCGCTTGAAGGCGGCTCGGGCAGTTCAGAGGAGGGGCTTGAGCGTGTTGACGAAACGCTGCAACGCGCGGGCGCAAATCCGCTCGGCTATGCCATCGCTGATGGTTCAGGCATGTCCATCTATAACCGGCTGAGTCCGCGAGTGGTAACGACGCTGCTCGTCTGGGCGTCGGACCAAAGCTGGTTCGAAGCGTTTTATGAGACGTTCCCAATCGGAGGAGTCGACGGAAGCCTGCGGCGGCGGTTTGTGGGCACACCCTTGCAAGGTCGCATCCACGCGAAGACGGGGACGCTGCGCGGGGTCAATGCCTTGTCGGGATATATGATCGCCGAGAGCGGACAGACGCTGGCCTTTTCCATCTTGGCGAATGACAGGCCCTTGTCCGACCCCACAGCGATCGATGAAATCGACGCCGCGCTCG
>JBCBWQ010000116.1:0-8369 GCA_039817025.1 Pseudomonadota bacterium
TAGTTTCGAAAGTCAGTCAGCCGTAAGCGGGTCAGCGCAGTCATACAGAACCCGAACGCGGCGCCAACTAAACCCGCAGAGGCATCAACACGTATCGGGCCGATGCATCATTCGGATCGAGGACGAGGGCAGGCGAGGCGGGATCATGGAAGAGGAACTCTGCTTCCTCAGCCTCAATTTGCCCTGCGACATCGAGCAAGTATCGAGCATTGAAACCGATTTCCATGGACTCGGCCGCATATTCCGCTTCCACTTCTTCAGACCCCTGTCCGGTCTCTGCGTGGTTTACACCAAGGACCAGCCTGTCGCTCTCCAAGGACATCTTCACAGAGCGTGAGCGTTCGGCGGACACCGTCGACACACGATCAACCGCCGCTTCGAAAGCCTTGTTGTTGATGACAAGTTTCTTGTCGTTTGCCTTCGGGATAACGCGGGCATAGTCGGGGAAGGAGCCATCGATCAGCTTCGATGTCAGGACGGCTCTCCCGGCCTTGATGACGATTTTGGCGTCCGAGACAGAAACGCTGACAGTCTCGTCCAGCCCATCAATAAGGCGGCGGGCTTCGGCAACCGCCTTGCGGGGCACGATCACGCCGGACAAGGCCTCTGCTCCCGGTGGCGCGTCGATCTCTGCCAGTGCGAGGCGGTGCCCGTCCGTTGCAACCGTTCTAAGCACTGTGCCGCCCCCATCACGCTCGGCGGCGTGGAGGTAAACTCCGTTGAGATAGTAGCGTGTTTCTTCGGTCGATATTGCAAACCGAGTTTTGTCGATGAGGCGGCGCAAATCTGCTGCACCGACTTCGAAGCTGGTGCCCGCGTCGTCCGAAGACATCGTCTGGAAGTCCGACGCCGGCAGGGTCGGTAACTTGTAAAACGAGCTGTCGCCCGCGCGGACTGCGAGTCTCTGGTTCTCCGGCATGAGTTCAAGCTCGACCTGAGCACCGCTCGGCAGCTTTCGCACAACGTCAAAGAACGTACCGGCCGGGGCAGTGACGGCCCCCTCGGACGCCACGGACGCATCCGCGCTGTCCACGGCTTCGATATCAAGATCGGTCGCCGTCAGCGTAACCGCGCCATCTTTTGCCGTGATCAGAACGTTCGACAGGATTGGAATGGTGTTCCGCCGCTCAACGACGCTTTGAACGTGTGAAAGCGCGTTCAGGAGGTCGCTTCGTTCGATGGTGAGTTTCATATCTCGGCCAGCCCGTCTGTGCGATCGATTATCTTGTCCAGGACGTCTCTTGGAACGCGAAGTCCAAATCGTGTCTTGGCGTGAATCAGCCCGCCTTAGACACAAGGCGGGCTGCTACGTTTCGCGAAATAGAGGAAATTGCAAGGGGCAGGGCCCCATACTCCTCAGGAAACTAACGGCTGGCGTTTAGCTGCATCTCGTAGACCGTGTCAGAGACCCGCTGGATGTGCGCTAGGATGTCAGCATCCTTATCCGTCTCTACAAGCTTTTTCACCTTGCGATATCCATACATGATGGTCGTGTGATCCCGATCACCAAAGCATTTCGCGATCTGCGGAAACGACTTCTGGGTCAGGACGCGGCACAGATACATCGCGATCTGCCGTGGATAGACATACGCGCGGGCCTTGGATGCGCTTTCGAGATCTGACTTCGTCACATCGAACACGGCCATGACCGCACGCTTAACAAGGTCGATGGACGGTGGTTTCACGTCGCCTTCCTTGCGGCGGATGACGCGGTCTATCATTTCAGGCGTGACGGCGATCTCTCCGAACCCGGTTTCCGCGTGCAGGCTGTAAAGCACACCGCACAAATCGCGACCGGGGCCGCGTACCCGAGCAAGAATGCTCGCAATCGCGCTGTCGTCGAGCTTGAACATTGGGTCTGCCGCTTCGAACATGGCGGCGTGCTGGCGCAGGATCGCTTCACGCATTCCATCATCGGGCAGATCGATCTGGAGATCCGCTGCGCCCATCAATTCGCTGTGCAAGCGCTCGGACAGTCCAGCCAGATTCCCTGGTGCCTCATCGGCGGTGAGAATGACTTGTCCGCCATTCGAGACAACGGAACGAATATTGGCAAAGAACTCTCGATCGGTGCCTTCCTTGCCCGCAATCGACTGAAGGTCGTCGACAATCAGAATGTCGTTCTGGCGTAGCTTGTCCTTCAAAGACTGGGTATCGCGCTTCTTTGCGCCATCCACATAGGCGCTCATGAATTCCTCGGCCTGCATGTAGGTGACACGCCGCGGATCCTGAGCGGCGCTCAGCGCGTTCAGCAGCGCCTGCATCAAATGGGTCTTACCCACGCCTTGGCGTCCTGACACGTAGAGAATCGGGGCAGGGGCGGCACCGTCTAGAATCCGGCGCACAGCGGTCACGGCGGTTGCGTTGGACGCTCCGACGACCAGTGTATCAAAGCTCATAGATGATGGGCCGACCGCCGCGCGAACCGTGCTGGCGGATGCGTTTTCAGCCTTGGACGACTCTTGTTTTGTTTCCTTCCAAGGGTCACCAGCAAGGTCACGAATAGCTTTTGGAGCTTGCGTCCAGCACTCAAAGCGAAGGCGGCGTCCTTTTGGATCAGCGTCGGTCCAAGCCGAAGACACTGCGCGCTTGTAGTCCCGGTTGACCCGATCGAATACAAAGCGGTTTCGCGCCGCGAGGAGGATGCGATCATCGACTTCAGCAATCAGCCGCAAGTCCTCGATCCACTTCGATACCGCTTCCTCTCCAATTACAGTTTTCAGCCGCCCACGGACGGAATTCCACACGGCATGCGCGCCCATCGTTTCATTCTTTTCAGCTGAATTTTGCCCACGAGTGTTCTGTTCGTGTCGGTCCATCGCCGCAACGCTCCTTATCGTTTCTTGTTGTTTCACTCACCCCCCAGCGGCACGCGCTCCCCACCTTACCTAAAGGCCCTAAGAAGACCTTCCCATCTGTCTGTGTAGGAACAATTGCCGGGTCCTCTTTTTTATGGCGAATCGCGCATCATGAGGCAACGGGAGAATTTCACTCGCCTACTACGTTTTGTGGTTGACCAGGAAATTTCATAAGAAATCTCAAGGGGTAAGGTCGACCTATTGATTTTAACAATAAAGTGACAGGGCAACATAGGCTTACAGTTCATGTTTTGTTCCGTCAAGCGAAATCGATGATATTTGGTGTGAAAAGAGGCTAAAACTACAGTTGATTTGCAGCTTGATCGCCCCAACGAAAAAAGCCCGGCAGACGATCCGCCGGGCCGTTAAAAAAATTTCAGTATGATGATTAGGCCATAGCCTTAATACGCGCCGAAAGCCGCGAGATTTTTCGTGCTGACGTATTCTTGTGAAGGACGCCTTTCGACGCTGCGCGCATGATCTCCGGCTGAGCCGTTTTGAGAGCTTGCGCGGCCGCCGATTTGTCGCCGGATGCGATCGCTTCTTCAACGTTGCGGATAAACGTACGCATGCGCGACCGCCGAGCGGTGTTCACCGCAGTCCGACGCGCGATCTTGCGAACCATTTTTTTGGCAGATTTCGTATTTGCCATGTATAACTCCTGAGGGCAGCTCTGCTGCGCAAACGGCGGAGATACAGAACACACACGGCAACGTCAACACTCCAGATCAGACATGTTTCACTGGCGTTTGATGGTGCTCAGTCGAGACAAGCGCGGCGGAAAGTGTCGCCATAATGGGTCAACCCAAGCAGGCTTCGCTCAACCTCGGGTTTGCGTGATTTCGAGCCGGCTCGAACAATGCGTTTGACGAAGTCCTGATCGAGTAGATCGCGATAGCGACGATCATCGTCTATCGCGAGATCTCTAGGCGTCTCGACAATGTTCATTCGCATCAGGTTGTCGATGTACTGAGGTAGAGACGACTTCTGGCTACAAACCGCAGCGAGCGCTTTCGCAACGACGTTCCTGTGCGCCGTCACGATCCTGTTTCGATCGATGACGTAGTTGATGTGCAGCATTGGCAATACCAGGCCGTGTGCGGGAAGGGCGGCAATAATTGCAACCTCATCCTCGGTCAGCTGCTTCAGCATTTCTATGAAGGACGGGTGCACGTCCGCTGCGCGTGTGCGGTCCATTGAAGTCGCGATCAGTCCTGCAATTTGCTGCTTCAAGGGTGAGTAGCGCATGGCCTCGATGGCGGGCACAGCCACGTCCATACGTGGTTGAGTGATATCTGCAGTTGGCGTTCTTCGGCGGGCTAGCGTGTCCTGCACGGCGCGGACGGTGTAGTCTTCGATATCTTCCCAATTCCAAACGCCGTTCGAGAGTCCGGAAATGCTGCCGGCGACCACTTCGGCGCGATTTGAGCCTTGATCGTCACGGACCACCAGAGCCCGGTCGGCGGCCGGTGTTGCTCTACGTGGCGGAGCTCTTCGAATGGATCTACGCTTGGACTGCACCGATGCTGGCTCCGTCTTGGATCCGTCAGCCCCTGAACACTGCTGTAATCCCAACGGTTTGGCCAGTGTCAATCGCTTATAACGTTGCTTTCTCCCGGAAGACGTCCTCGTCCAGTTCGCCCTCCCATTTGGCCACAGCGGACGCCACTGCGGCGTCTCCGGTGACGTTTACGACCGTGCGCATCATGTCGAGCAGCCGGTCAAAGGGAAAGATGAACGCGATCACGGCGAGCGATTGAGTTGCGTCCAGCCCGACCTGACTGAGTACGGCGGCGGCGAGGAGAAGGCCCGCGCTCGGAATAGCTGCTGCGCCAATCGAGGTGAGTGTCGCCGCCAGCGCTATCCCGATATACATTCCCGGCGTCACGTCGATCCCCGCCGCCTGAGCACCAAACAGGGCGACAATGCCCAGATAAATTGCGGTACCGTCCATGTTGATCGTCGCGCCGACCGGCAGCACGGATGCTGCGACGGATTTCTTCACGCCGAGATTTTCGGTCACGTTTGCAATCGTTACGGGCAGGGTGCCCGCGGACGATGCCGTTGAGAAAGCAACCGATTGCGCGTCCCGAACGCCGCTGAAGAACCGCGCCATGGGCAGTCCGAGAAGGCCCCGAACGATAATGACGCCTTGGACGATGATGATGTGCAGGAAGCACGCTGCGTAAAGCGCAATCGTCAGCTTGCCGAGGCTGACAAGGATGCCCAGCCCCTGCGTAGCCATCACCCAGCTCATCAGGAAGAAGACACCGATCGGGGCAAGCTCCATAATGAGAACGGTCATCTTGAGCATCGCTTCGGCCGCGCTCTCAATGACCGTTGCGACGGGCTTTCCCTTTTCGCCAGCCATCAGGCAAGCCACGCCAAAAAGGATCGCGAAGAAGATGATCTGTAGCACGTTACCTGTTGCGCCATCCGCCATGGCAATAACGATGTTCTCTGGGATCACGGCCAGAATCTTGCCCGCAATGCCGGTGTCGGCTGCAGCCGCTGTGTCCAGTCGCTGCATCACGGCGGACTCAGAAGACGAATTCGCGCCGCCGACATCGACACCCACGCCAGGTTGCAACAGCGTGCCCATGATAAGGCCGAACGATACGGCGAGGAATGTTGTGCCCAGATACATTCCGATGGTTTTTGCACCGAGACTGCCGAGACGGCCCGGGTCTCCCATAGCCAAGATCCCGGATACGAGTGTGGTGAAAATAAGCGGCACGACGAGCATCTTGATGAGCCGCACGAAGCCGTCTCCGAACGGCTTGAGCCAAGTGTTCGCGATGTCAGCTGCGCGCCAGCTGACCCCGTCAGCTGTTTCGACACTTCCAAGGCCGTAGCGAAGAGCAAGACCAGCGAGCAGGCCCAAAAGAAGGCCCGCGACCACGCGCTTCCACAGTGTGATTTTCGTCCAGCCCATCATCAGCTCCGCTACTCTTTGTAGGGCAGGAGCCTAGAAGCGTTCGCTAATGGGTCAATCAGAAGACGCGGCGACGAGCTCGAATAGAACAGAAACGCTTGCTGAATAGGCGACCTCCCCGCTGGCAACGGGAGTCGCGCTTGCCGCTGCGAGACCTTCGCGCGCCATCATGGCCATAGGCCGGGGGCCACTATTGTACCCCTCGTCGATTGTCACGATGCGCGACACCCTCAGGCCCGCGGCATTGGCGTAGAGCGTCGCGCGGGTCAGGGCGTCTTCCATCGCCAGCGTCCGCGCCTCGTTTTTTGCTTCGCTTGGATCGTCCAGCCCAAAAGACAGGCCGGAGAACGTGTTCCCGCCCGCCGTGACCAGCGCATCCATGGTCTCGCCAAGCGAGTCTAGATCGCGGACTTTGACGGTCAGCTGGTTCGAGGCGGTATAGCCGACAAGGTTTGGCGGCGCGTCCTTGCGGGAGGAGTAATCGTAACGCGGCTGTAAGGAGAAATTCGATGTCTGCATATCACGTTGGGCCACGCCGGCTTGCGATAGCGCATCGAAGACGCCCGACATGGCCTCGGCATTGTCGCGCATGGCTTGCTTCGCCGTATCGGCTTCTGTCTGCACGCCCGCGGAGAGTAAGGCGAGGTCGGGCTCTCGGGTCACGCTGGCTTCAGCGGTTATGGATAGGGTGGTCTCTGGCTGAACCGAGTTTGGGTGAGCGGACTGGGCCAGTGCAGGTATTGGCGTACCCAGAACGACCAGCGCGGACAAGGCAGCGAAAACGGGCTTAGACATCGAGATTTCCTCAATTGTGCGTGCAACTGCAAACAAGCTCACAACCCCATTGCGGCGAAAGCAAGAGCAAGGCATGGTCCGCCGCGCTCGCTCCCTCGGGTGCGAACGGGCCTGTAGCTCAGTTGGTTAGAGCGGACCGCTCATAACGGTTTGGTCGCGGGTTCAAGTCCTGCCGGGCCCACCACTCCGCAATTTTTGCGGCGTATTTTGAGATCAGATCAGAGATCAGTTTCGCCCCCTCAGAAATTGGTCCCTCCGCGTGGGACATTTTGTGCTCCGGGTGCTCTTCAAGCTTTGGCTGGGAGCCGCTTCTGATCGACCTCTTAAATATACCATTTTAAGACGGGTCGCAGACAATTACGTGGGCGCAGATTGCATCAAAAGGGACTTGCCGACCCACTCATCGCTTGTGACGGCATCGGCCAGAACACGCGCGACGTCTCCGCGCGCGGCTTTGGCTGTCGGATCGACGTCGTTGCCGAAAAGCATGTTGCCGGTACCATCCTCGTCGGTCAGCGCGACAGGCCGCACGATGGCGTAGGTTAAGCCTGATCCCTTCAGGTACTCGTCGGCATCATGTTTCGCCTGCAGGTAATGGCCCATGTCAGTGCTCGGATCAGGATTTTCGGTGCCGACGCTGCTAAGCATCACAAAGCGAGAGACGCCCGCCTTAACGGCGTGATCAATCAAGCTGATTGCGCCGTCACGATCGATTTTGTCGGTCATGTCCGCGCTGGTGTCACCGCCTGATCCAGCCGCGAAGACCACCGCCTCGCAACCGTCGCAAACCCCGTCCTGAAGATCAGCGAGGTCGCCCATACGCTGCTGGGACTGCTGGGGAAGACTGCTGGTGTCAGAGCTTTCACGCACCAAAGCGATCGGCGAGTGCCCATCCGATACGAGTGCCTCCATGAGGCGCGTGCCCGTTTTTCCTGTGGCGCCTGCGACGAGAATATTCATGTGATGGTCCTTTGTTGAATTCAGAAATTTGCCGCACCAATGGTGCCACTCATTTGGGGGTTGGCTTTGGGTGATATGTGACGACCACGTCGTCCAAGTGTCCTTAGGGAAACCTTTATTAGGGCATGTAAATGGCTTTGACGTTGACGAATTCTCTCATCCCGAAGCCGCCATGCTCGCGGCCAAATCCCGAATCCTTCACGCCGCCAAAAGGCATGTTCGGGTCTGCTGCCCCGAACGAATTGATACGGACCATGCCGGTATCGAAATGGTCGCGCGCGAGCTTCCGCGCCTTTCCTTCGTCCCTGGTAAAGATACCGCCGCCCAGCCCGTAGCGGCTGTCATTGGCGATCCGCATGGCGTCGTCATCATCCTTCGCCTTGATGACAGCGGCGACGGGGCCAAAAATCTCATCGTCATAGGCAGGTGTCCCCGGCTGGCAGTTCACCAGCACGGTCGCAGGATAGTACTGACCCGTCCGGTCGGGCGCTTCGCCGCCACACAGGATTTCCGCGCCGCCTTTGACGCTTTCAGCAACCTGCTCACAGATTGTGTCGAACTGCTCTTCGCTTGAAAGAGGGCCCAGTTGCGTGTCGTCGTCCTTGGGGTCACCCAGCTTGATCGCGTCCATCTGATCGACAAAAGCGCCGACGAAATCATCATAGACGGCTTCTGTCACAACAAAGCGCTTGGCCGAGACACAGGTTTCACCATTGTTGAACAGGCGGCCCTGTACGCAGGTCTTCACGGCCAGCTCGATGTCGGCGTCCTCGAGCACCAGGTAGGCGTCGTTGGACCCAAGCTCCAACACGGTTTTCTTG
>JBCBWQ010000117.1:0-1831 GCA_039817025.1 Pseudomonadota bacterium
GGACCTATTTTTTCGTCGTCCTGACGTTCGGACTCTATATCGGCATCGCCATTTGGGCGCGCGCAGGCTCAACCGATGACTTCTACGTCGCAGGCCATGACGTTCACCCGACGGTCAATGGCATGGCCACCGCAGCGGATTGGATGTCAGCGGCATCCTTCCTCTCCATGGCAGGCCTCATCGCCTTCCTCGGCTATGGTGGCTCAGTCTACCTTATGGGCTGGACGGGCGGCTACGTTCTGCTGGCGCTACTTCTTGCGCCTTTCCTGAGAGAGTTCGGCAAATTCACTGTGCCCGATTTTGTTGGCGACCGGTATTACTCCCAGTTCGCGCGCATTGTTGCTGTGGTGTGCGCTCTGTTTGTGTCGTTCACCTACATCGCGGGCCAGATGAAGGGCGTCGGCGTCGCATTCTCAGGCTTCCTCGGCGTTCCCTTCGAGTGGGGCATTATCATCGGTATGGTCATCGTGTTCTTCTACGCCGTGCTCGGCGGGATGAAGGGCGTGACCTACACCCAGGTCGCTCAATACGTCGTGTTGATTTTTGCTTACACCGTGCCAGCGATTTTCATGTCGTTGATTATCACGGGCAATGCGATTCCGCAGCTAGGCTTCATCGGCAATATTGCTGGCGAAGACGTCTCGATGCTCGACAAGCTCAACACTGTGGTCACCGATCTTGGCTTCGGCGAGTACACCCAGACGAACAAGTCCATGTTAGATGTCTTTGCCATTACCGGCGCGTTGATGTTTGGCACGGCCGGCCTGCCGCACGTCATCATCCGCTTCTTCACGGTGCCTTCTGCGAAAGCGGCGCGTTACTCGGCTGGATGGGCGCTTGTCTTCATCGCGATCCTCTACACGACCGCACCTGCCGTCGGTGCTTTCGCGCGGCTGAACTTCATCGATACGGTCAACGAAGCCACCTACATCACTGATGATCAGGAGTATGAAGCGACCGCGGCCGCCATTACCGAAGCTGGCGGTAAGCCCGTGCCTACCTGGTATAAGGACTGGGAGTCCACCGGGCTTCTCTCCTTCGAGGACAAGAATGGCGACGGCATCATGCAATATCGCGGGCCAAACAGCCCTGATGGTATTGAGAATGAGGTCAACCCAAACCGGGACATCTTCGTGCTGGCCAATCCCCAGATTGCGCAGTTGCCCGGCTGGGTCATCGGCCTCGTGGTTGCAGGCGGCCTCGCTGCAGCGCTCTCGACGGCGGCCGGGCTCCTGATGGTGATCAGTTCTGCGGTTAGCCACGATGTATGCAAACGGACCCTGTTCCCAGACATGGACGACAAGACAGAGCTTCGTGTGGCCCGGGTTGCTGCGGCGGGAGCGGTCGCTGCCGCTGGGCTGCTGGGAATTTTCTCAAGCCAGCTCGGTTTTGTCGCCCAGGTCGTCGCGTTCGCATTCGGATTGGCTGCGGCATCTCTGTTCCCGATCATCTTCCTCGGCATCTTCTGGAAACGGATGAACAAGGAAGGCGCGATCGCCAGCATGCTGTTCGGTCTCATCTCCACTTTTGCCTACATCTACTACTTTAAATTCGTGGATACCGATCCAAGCCACTGGTTTCTTGGGGTGTCCCCGGAGGGCATCGGCTTCGTCTTCATGTGGATTTCCGCGATCATAGGCATTGCCGTCTCGCTCGCGACCGCCGCCCCTCCGCAAGACGTGCAGGACATGGTGGAGGATATTCGCGTGCCTGGCACACGCCAGGCGCACGGAATCGCTGACGACGGAATGGCTCCAATGCCGGCTGAGTAACCGGCGTTTTCTCCCTCGGAGCCCGACTGAGCGGGGCGGCGTTGTCCGCCCCGCTTCTT
>JBCBWQ010000117.1:1943-8319 GCA_039817025.1 Pseudomonadota bacterium
TATAATAATCGCAACTGGGGCCTATATGGCAGCATTATTTGCTGTCGCTTGGCGTCGCGATGGCAGAGCCGAAGGACCTGGTTTCAGCCAGCACCCCAGCGTATACGCGCTCGCACTCGCGGTTTACTGCACATCGTGGACTTATTTCGGTGCTGTCGGAACAGCGGCGTCCAGCGGCTGGGACTATCTGCCGATTTATCTTGGACCCGCGATCGTGTTCTTCGCGCTTCCAGGGTTGGTTCGGCGTATCGGCGACATTGCCGAGCGTGAGAGCATCACATCTCTGTCTGACTTTCTGGCGTCGCGATATGGAAAAAGCCGGACGGTGGCGGCGGCGGCGACCCTTGCCGCTGTGATGGGAAGCGTGCCTTACATTGCATTGCAGCTCAAATCGGTTGGTCAAAGCTTTTCTGTACTTGCTACCGGTGACGGCGGCAGGGGCGCTTCGCTTGCCGATGAAACAGTTTTGGCGACCGCCGCCGTACTCGCAATCTTTGCGATACTGTTTGGCGCGCGCCGGTCCGACAAGACCGAGCGCAATGCCGGTCTCATGCTGGTCTTGGCCTTTGAAGCTGTGATCAAGCTCGTCGCTTTGGCTGCAGTCTGCGCATTGGCGATTATGGCGATTTCTGATCCGGCTGCGCCAACTCTTGTGACAACCGCCTTCACCGAAAAGAGCCTGTCTGCGCGTTTTGTTACGATCACCATATTGTCGATGGCGGCGATCATTTGCCTGCCACGCCAATTCCACGTCGCGATGCTGGAGCGTCGCTCGTCTCGTGAGATCGACCGGGCTCGCTGGCTCTTCCCGCTTTATCTTGCGGCGACGAGCGTGGTTGTTGTTCCAATCACGGTCGCTGGGCTTCAGATCCTTCCAGCAAGCTCGCCCGCCGACATGTATGTTCTCGCACTGCCGCTTAGTCAGGAAAATGGGGTGCTGGCGCTCCTGACGTTTCTTGGCGGCTTTTCAGCAGCGACCGGCATGGTGATTGTCTCAACGATCGCATTATCAACGATGGTCACGAATGACCTGTTGGTTCCAGCTCTGATGCGAAGCGGCCATCTTTCAACCCTCAACCGCGGTTCAGCCAAGCAACTGCTCTTAGTACGAAGGGGCGTGATCGTCGCAATACTTGCGTTGTCCTTCATCTACTACCGCGTCTCCGGGGCGGGCGAAGCGCTAGCGCAAATTGGCCTGTTGTCTTTCGCGGCAGCGATCCAGTTTGCACCAGCGCTGATTGGTGGGGTTTACTGGAGGGGAGGGCGGCGAGTTGGCGCTTTAGCTGGGCTCATGGCCGGGATGGTCGCGTGGATGTACACACTCTTTTTGCCCAATGTGATCGGCATTGAGACTATGGCTGCGAGTGTGCCGGCGTTACTTGACCCGAATTCGCTGCTTGGCGTCTCCATGGGAGACAGTCTCACCCATGGTGTCGTTTGGAGCCTCGGACTCAATCTTTTGGCCTATGTTGGCCTATCACTGTCGGCGCGTGAGCGGCTTCGCGACCGTATACAAGCCGCCGCCTTTGTCGGTGATCGCAACGACCGATTTGTTCAAAGCGCCCCGACTACAGGGTTATCGTCTGAGGTCACGCCAGACGGGTTGCAAGCTCTCGCGTCTCGATTCCTCGACAGAGAAGCGGTTCGCCATGCTTTCGATCGTTTCGAGCAAGAGATCGGGGTCACGGTCCATGGCGACATGCCCGCCGAGTGGCGACTGATCCAGCAAACCGAACGCCTGCTTGCCAGCGCTCTAGGTGCATCGTCCGCGCGCGTGGTTATGTCCTCTGCGGTCGGCGGAATGGATGTGGCGCTCGGCGATGTTTTGACCATCCTTGATCATCAAACACGGGCTGAACGGTTCGACCGACACATGTTGCAGTCGATGCTCGAAAACATCGCCCATGGGATCAGTGTTGTCGATCAGGATCAAAACCTGGTCGCCTGGAACAGCGCTTACATTGAACTCTTCAAGTATCCACCGTCACTGGTCAGGATCGGTGAGCCCATCAAGACTCTCATCTCCTACAATATGGCTTCCGGTTGGATCGACGGTGATCCCGCAGTCGTTGCCGAGCGCAGAATTGCGCATATGAAGGCCGGTCGACCGCACACTTACGAACGTCAAAACCCTGATGAGCGATGGCTGCGTATTACCGGGAGTCCAATGCCGGGAGGCGGCTACGTTACGAGTTTCGCCGATATCACCGCTGACAAGGAGCGCGAAGCTGCCCTGGTTGAAATGAACGAAACGCTAGAGGCGCGGGTAACGGCACGCACCAAAGAGCTCGAGGCCATGGCCGAAAAGCTAGATGCTGCACGAGAGGATGCGGAGGGGGCGAATGCATCAAAAACCCGTTTTCTGGCCGCCGCCAGCCACGACTTGTTACAACCGCTAAACGCCGCACGTCTTTTTCTCGGCTCAATCGAAACAGATGGGCCTGCCAACGCCGAGCTGGCTGCAAAGACAGACCGGGCAATTCAGTCTGCTGACGAACTCCTCAAAGGGCTTCTGGATATCTCTCGTCTTGATCATGGCACCATCACGCCAGCACAGGTGTCAATCCCGATCGGACCGCTGTTAGAGGACCTTGTTGAGGAAGCCGAGCCTATGGCGTTGCGGGCCGGACTGTACCTTAAAGTCGCCCCGACGCGTCTCGCTGCCGTGGCGGACCCGGACTTTCTGACAAGCATCCTTCGCAACTTCCTTTCGAATGCGCGTCGCTACACGCTGAGCGGCGGAATTCTTCTGGGCGCTCGTCGACGCGGATCAATGGTTCGTATTGAAGTCTGGGACACAGGCCCCGGCATTCCAGAAGATCAACTTGATAGACTTTTCGTCGAATTCCAACGCTTGGCCAACGCCGACAATATGGGGATCCGGGGGGCTGGACTCGGTCTCTCCGTAGCCAAGCGTCTCGCAGACCTAATGGACGCGACAATTGAAGTGCGCTCGGTGTTAGGTCGTGGCAGCATGTTTGCTATATCGGTCCCCATCGCTGAGACGTTCGCTGGCCGCATAAGAAGACAGAGCATGGTGCGTCCCCATTCGTATGCGGACCTTGTAGGTTTGCGTGTGCTTTGTGTTGATGACGAACCCACAATCCTTGAAGCTATGGAAGCATTGCTGAAGCATTGGGGATGCAACGCGATTTTAGTCCGCGATGGTGTCGAGGCGCGCCTCCACTTGGAGCAGAATAGGATAGATGCGGTTATCGCGGACCTTGATCTGGGCGAATCTGTCAGTGGACTTGAGTTATTGTCTGACTTGCGTCAGCGCTTACCTAACCCACTCAATGTAGCCCTCCTGACGGCAAATAGCGGTTCAGATATCAGGCAACGGGCTGCATCGGAAAACCTGACCCTGTTTGCGAAACCCGTTGATCCGGACGATTTACGTGCTTTCCTGACCGATTGTGCAGCGCGACCCGCCGCTCAGGCCGCGGAATGATCGCCGGCTGACATCGCCGACTTGTAGATCAAAAGTGCCTGGGTTCGGTTATTCGCGCCTAGTTTTCTGAAGATCGCTGTCATATGGGCTTTCACTGTCGCAACAGAGATATCCATTTCATACGCGATCTGCTTGTTCAAAAGTCCGTCGGATAGACCATCAAGAACCCTGCGCTGTGCTGGCGTGAGGTTAGACACCCGGATTGCAGAGTCGCTTTCTGCGTGGCTCACCCCCGCCGGAAACCATTCTCCGCCATCCAACACAGTGGCAAGACCTGCCGACAAGTCTTCAAGTGGCATGCTTTTCGGAAGATAACCTGCTGCACCGAGTGTCTTGGCTTTGGAGTAGGCTGTCATTGTCTCCAGAGCGGATATGACAACAATCGCGCATTGCGAATTTGCAGCCCGTATTTTGGACAGGCCTTCAAAGCCTTCAGAGTCAGCAAGATTCAGGTCCAGGAGGATCAACTCGAAAGTTGAATTGCCAATCGCGGCGAGCGCATCGGACAGGCTTGCCGCATGTCTTGTACTGGGTGTGCCGGGAACGGCGCGCATCAATGCCGTCTCGAGCGCATCCCTGAAAAGCGGATGATCCTCAACAATAAGCACACGCGGCGCAGCAGACATATTTTCCTCCCACAAACCGCTAGACCTGTTAGCCGGTCATTCGCGCTTCGTTCCAAGAAGTCTACGCAGAGATCGTGGCGTGTCGAGAGGTTTAGACTTTGGTCTTACGGCCAATGTCGAATAGCGGCCCGACCGTTCCTCTCAGATACTTGGCGCAAAGAATATCGACTGGGAGGAACGACGGTGTCGATGAAGCTAAAAACCATTCTGGTGAGCGGAGCCGCAGCGATTGTTGCAGGCGGAGCATTCGCCCAATCAGAGAGTTTGGAAGATCGTATCGCTGCGCTTGAGGCAATGGTTGTTGAACTCAAAGCTGAACTTGAGGCCGAACGTGAGGATATTGTCCGAATTGAGATGCGCTCTGAAGAAGCGATCCAGACGGTGACCGGAATGCGCGAGCGGTCCGGTTTCAGCGTCGGCGATGCGACGCTTTCATTTGGCGGGTTCGTCGATTTCGACGCGCACGTCACAAGCTTGTCGGACGGTGCCTTTGCGCCGAACTCAGTTACGCGCGATTTCTACATTCCAGGGGCAACGCCCATTGGAGGCGAAGAGACGACGACCACAGACTTTACTGCTGAGGCGACGCGCTTCTTCTTGGACGGGTCCCAGGATGTGGGTGGAAAGAAAGTCTCCGGTCATATCGAGATGGATTTTCTGCTCTCCGCTCAGGGGAATCAGCGCGTGTCCAACTCTTACAGCCCGCGCCTTCGCCGCGCTTATCTCGATATCGATGGGAAATGGCGGATCGGTCAGGAATGGTCGACGTTTCAGAATACGTCCGCCATTCCTGAAAGCGCGAGCTTCCTGATCCTTTCAGACGGAATGATCTTCGAGCGTCAGGCGCTGCTAAGGTATACAAATGGTCCTTGGCAAGTGGCGCTGGAGAACGGCAACGCAACCATCACGTCACTGGACGGAAGCAGGATTGAAGCGGACGGAAATTTGGTTCCTGATGTTATCGCTCGCTATAATCATACCGGTGAATTGGGAACCGTCTCGTTCGCCGCGATCGCCCGTCAGTTGAGGCTCGAGACCGGCCTGATCGATGAGGAAACGTTTGGCTGGGGAGTGTCGGCCTCCGGGCGTATCAGCGTAGGTGAAAAGGACGATATCCGATTCAATCTTGCCGGTGGTGAAGGTTTGGGCCGCTATATCGGCCTAAATGCGTTCAACGGTGCCGCTATCGACCCCGCAGATGGATCGTTAGAGGCAATTGCAAGCTACGGTGGGCTGGTCGCTTGGCGTCACCCGTTTGGTGAGACGGCGCGATTCAATCTTGGCTATTCTGGTTTGTTTGCGGACAATCCTGACTTCATCGGCGATGCCGCTACAAAGTCAGTTCAATCGGTATACGGCGCAATACTCTGGGATGTGGCACCAAAGGTTACGCTCGGCACAGAGATTATGGCCGGGGTAAGGGAACTCGAGAGCGGTGACGACGGCAACATTACGAGAGTCACCTTTTCAACGAAGTACGCATTTTGAGCCTTGCGGGAGACAGTTATGGCAGATGAAGCCTTTGATATGGCCGAGGATGAACATGTTTATTCAATTCCCTCCCAATTTTCGTCATCGGCCAATCTGACGGCTGCTCAGTATGGTGAGGTGTATGCGGCGTCGGTTGCGGATCCTGAGGCCTTCTGGGCTGAGCATGGCCGTCGGATTGACTGGATGACGCCTTACACCGAGGTCAAGGACGTCTGCTATGATGTGAGTGATTTCCGGATCAAATGGTTCGAGGACGGTGTCCTCAATGCCTGCGCCAACTGCCTGGACCGGCACCTGGAGACCCGCGGTGACAAGCCTGCCATCATCTGGGAAGGCGATGAGCCGGGCGACAGTCACACCCTGACCTACAAACAGGTCCACACGGCGGTCTGCAAGTTCGCCAATGTCCTCAAGACGCTCGGCGTGAAGAAGGGCGACCGGGTCACGATCTACATGCCGATGATCGTCGAGGCGGCGTATGCGATGCTGGCATGTGCGCGCATCGGGGCGATCCACTCGGTTGTCTTCGGTGGCTTTTCACCGGAAGCCCTTGCGGGCCGCATCAGCGATTGCGAATCGACCTGCATCATCACGGCGGATGAAGGCGTGCGCGGCGGCCGCACCGTGCCGCTGAAGTCCAATGCCGATAAAGCCGCAGACCTCGCGGGCGACTTGGTCCAGTCCATGCTCGTCGTTCGCCGCACGGGACAAGATGTTTCCATGCAGGAGGGCCGGGATCATTGGCTACACGAGATAGGGGCCGACATCTCCGCCGATTGTCCGCCCGAGCCGATGAGCGCCGAAGACC
>JBCBWQ010000118.1:0-8308 GCA_039817025.1 Pseudomonadota bacterium
CCTCGCGCAGCTGTTCTGCCAGCGGCTCAAGATCGAGCGCCTTGAGCATTTCACGCACAGCCTCTGCGCCGATCATGGCGGTGAAACCATCCTCGCCGTAAAGGTCCTGCTGTTCCATGTACTCCTCTTCGGTGAGGAGCTGTTTTTCTTCCAGCGGCGTCAGGCCCGGCTCGGTGACGACATAGCTTTCAAAGTAGAGCACGCGCTCCACGTCTTTGAGCGTCATATCGAGCAGTGCTGAGATCCGGGATGGCAGCGACTTCAGGAACCAGATGTGGGCAACCGGCGCAGCCAGCTCGATGTGGCCCATGCGCTCGCGACGCACGCGGGCGAGCGTCACTTCAACGCCGCACTTCTCGCAGACGATGCCGCGATATTTGATGCGCTTATACTTGCCGCACAGGCACTCATAGTCCTTTGTCGGGCCGAAGATCCGGGCGCAGAACAGACCGTCGCGCTCGGGCTTGAAGGTCCGGTAGTTGATCGTCTCAGGCTTCTTGATCTCGCCGGAGGACCAGGAATGGATCTTTTCCGGGCTGGCGATCGTGATCTTGATGGCCTCGAAGCTCGGGGCCGGCGCATTCGGGTTGAAGGCGTTTGTAATGTCTTGGCGCATGTCGTTTCCGCTCCTCGGGAGGGGTGGGCCGGGCAAAACGCGCCCGGCCTATTTCGCTAATATCCAGGGACTAGAGGCTACCGCTACTCAGCCGCCACCGGCGTATTGTCGTCCTTGTCTTCTTCAATCAATTCCACATTGAGGCCGAGGGACCGCATTTCCTTCACGAGCACGTTAAAGCTCTCCGGAATACCGGCTTCGAACGTATCGTCGCCGCGCACGATCGCCTCATAGACCTTGGCCCGTCCAGCCGTGTCATCCGACTTCACGGTCAGCATTTCCTGCAGCGTGTAGGCAGCGCCATAGGCTTCCAGGGCCCAGACCTCCATCTCACCGAAGCGCTGGCCACCGAACTGGGCCTTACCGCCCAGCGGCTGCTGCGTGACGAGGGAGTATGGACCGGTGGAACGGGCGTGAATCTTCTCGTCCACCAGGTGGTGAAGCTTGAGGAGATACTTGTAGCCCACCGTCACTGGCCGGTTGAAGGATTCGCCGGTCCGGCCATCGTACAGCGTGACCTGGCCAGAGGAATCAAAGCCTGCGCGCTCCAGCAGTTCGACAATGTCGGCCTCGCGGGCTCCGTCAAACACTGGCGTGGCGATCGGGACACCGTGGGTGACGTTGCCAGCGAGTTCGACGATCTCTTCGTCGGTCTCCGGCAGGTCTTCGTCCTTGCCATAGACGGTCTGCAGCGTCTTGCGCAGGGCGTCGGCGTCATTGTTGTGATGCCATTGCTCGAGCGCCTCATCGACGATGCGACCGAGACCGGCTGCGGCCCAGCCCGTATGGGTCTCGAGGATCTGACCAACATTCATCCGCGACGGCACGCCAAGCGGGTTGAGAACGATGTCGACCGGGGTGCCATCCTCCAGGAAGGGCATGTCTTCCGGCGGATTGATCTTGGAGATCACACCCTTGTTGCCGTGGCGCCCAGCCATCTTGTCACCCGGCTGCAGCTTGCGCTTCACGGCCAGGAAGACCTTGACGACTTTCATGACGCCGGGCGGCAGGTCGTCGCCGCGCTGGACCTTATCGACCTTGTCATTGAAGCGGGCTTCAAGCTCGCGGATCGAGGCATCGAACTGCTCACGCAGGCCATCGAGCTCGGCCTGTGCCTTTTCAGACTTGAGCTGGATATCCCACCACAGGCTCTCGCTGATCGACTCCAGGTCAGACACCGCAATCTTGCCGGTCTTGAAGCCTTTCGGCCCGGCCGCAGCGTCCTTGCCGACAAGCATGTCCTTCAGGCGCGTGTAGGTGTTGCGCTCCAGGATGGCCTGCTCGTCTTCCTTGTCCTCCTGGAGAGCTTCGATCTGCTCTCGCTCGATCTGCAGCGCGCGCTGGTCCTTATCGATGCCGTGGCGATTGAAGACACGGACTTCGACCACCGTACCGGCATCGCCCGGCGGCACGCGCAGGGAGGTGTCGCGCACGTCGGAGGCTTTTTCACCGAAGATGGCGCGCAGGAGCTTTTCTTCCGGTGTCATCGGGCTTTCACCCTTCGGCGTGACTTTGCCAACGAGGATGTCACCGGCTTTCACTTCGGCGCCCACAGCCACAATGCCCGCTTCGTCGAGGTTGCGCAGGGCCTCCTCGCCGACATTGGGAATGTCGCGGGTGATCTCTTCAGGGCCGAGCTTGGTGTCGCGGGCCGCAATCTCGAATTCTTCGAGGTGGATCGAGGTAAAGACATCATCCTTCACGATCCGCTCGGAGATCAGGATGGAGTCCTCGAAGTTGTAGCCATTCCAAGGCATGAACGCGACCAGCACGTTCCGGCCGAGCGCGAGCTCACCAAGATCGGTCGATGGACCGTCAGCGATGATGTCGAGCTTTGTGACCTGGTCGCCAACCTTCACGATCGGGCGCTGGTTGATGCACGAATTCTGATTCGAGCGGCGGAACTTGGCGAGGCGATAAATGTCGACGCCGGACCGCGACCCCTCAAGGTCTTCCGTAGCGCGGACAACGATACGGGTCGCGTCAACCTGCTCGACCACGCCGGATCGTTTGGCAACGACTGCGGCGCGGCTGTCACGGGCAACAATGGCTTCCATGCCCGTGCCGACCAGCGGCGCCTCGGACCGCACCAGAGGCACGGCTTGACGCTGCATGTTCGAGCCCATCAGGGCGCGGTTGGCGTCGTCATTTTCGAGATACGGGATAAGCGCCGCGGCAACCGAAACAAGCTGTTTCGGTGACACGTCGATATAGTCGACTTCCTCGCGCGGCACGAGCATGGCATCGCGGCCCGCCCCTGCCCGGCAGTTGACGAAATCGTTTTCGAGCACGCCCGTGCCATCGACCCCGGCATTGGCCTGGGCAATGTTGTAGCGCGCCTCCTCAACGGCGGAGAGGTAGACCACCTCAGCGCTGAGCTTGCCGTCTTCGACCTTGCGATACGGGCTTTCGATAAAGCCATACTTGTTAATGCGCGCATGGGTCGCGAGCGAGTTGATCAGGCCGATGTTCGGGCCTTCCGGCGTCTCAATCGGGCAAATCCGGCCGTAGTGGGTCGGGTGTACGTCGCGAACCTCAAAGCCGGCCCGCTCGCGGGTCAGGCCGCCCGGGCCAAGCGCCGAAAGGCGACGCTTGTGGGTGATCTCGGAGAGCGGGTTGGTCTGGTCCATGAACTGCGAGAGCTGCGAGGAGCCAAAGAACTCGCGGACCGATGCGACAACGGGTTTCGCATTGATCAGGTCGTGCGGCATGACGGTGTCGATATCGACCGAAGACATGCGCTCCTTGATCGCGCGCTCCATGCGCACGAGGCCAATGCGATAATTGTTTTCCATCAGCTCGCCCACCGAGCGGACGCGGCGGTTACCGAGGTTGTCGATGTCGTCGACTTCGCCGGTGCCGTCTTTCAGGTCGAGAATGACCTTCATCACACCGACAATGTCGTCCTTGCGCAGGATGCGGACATCATCTTCGGCCTCGTCGAAACCGTCGATGGCCACCTTCAGGCGCACATTCATCTTCACCCGGCCAACGGCGGACAGATCATAGCGCTCTGAGTCGAAGAAAAGCTGGTTGAACAGCGCTTCGGCCGCCTCCTGAGTCGGCGGCTCGCCCGGACGCATGACGCGGTAAATGTCCGACAGCGCCTCGAAGCGGGTCTCATTCTTGTCGGCCTTCAGCGTGTTGCGCAGCCACGGGCCGCGACCAGCCTGGTCGATATCAAGGATTTCCAGCGCTTTGACACCAGCATCGCGCATCTCGGCGAGGCTTTCCTCGGTGATCTCATCACCGGCCTCACCATAAATCTCGCCGGTTTCCATGTTGACCACGTCGCGGGCGAGGAATTTGCCCTCAAGCGCGGTGGATGGGACGAGGATTTCGTCCGTGCCACCTTCGACGATGCGCCTGGCTTTCAGCGCTGTGATCTTCTTACCAGCCTCGGCGATCACATCGCCGGACTTGGCGTCGACCAACTCATAGTCAGGCTTGCCGCCCTTCCACGCACCGGGGCGGAATCCGGTGATCCAGCCCTTCTTGTCCAGCCGGTAGATCGAATGGGAGTAGAACTCGTCCAGGATCGTATCGACGTCATAGCCGAGCGCCATGAGCAGCGTGGTGGCCGGCAGCTTGCGCTTGCGGTCGATCCGGCAGTTCAGAATGTCTTTCGCGTCAAACTCGAAATCGAGCCAGGACCCGCGATACGGGATAATGCGCGCTGCAAACAGAAGCTTGCCCGAGGAATGGGTCTTGCCCTTGTCGTGGTCGAAGAACACACCTGGCGAGCGGTGCATCTGGGAGACGATCACGCGCTCAGTGCCATTGACGATGAAGGTGCCCTTTTCGGTCATCAGCGGAATATCGCCAAGATAGACTTCCTGCTCCTTGACCTCTTTCACCGACTTTGCGCCGGTCTCCTCGTCGACATCGAAGACAACGAGTTGCAGGCGGATCTTGAGCGGCGCAGCATAGGTCAGGTCGCGCTGCATGCACTCTTCGGTGTCAAATTTCGGAGGCTCGAACTCGTAGGACACATATTCGAGCACGGCGCGCTCGGAGAAGTCCGTGATCGGGAAAACCGACCGGAACACGCCGCCGAGGCCATCCGCAGTCCGCTCATGGGCGGGCGTGTTCATCTGGAGGAAATTCTCATACGAGGCGCGCTGGACCTCGATCAGGTTAGGTAGTTCGATGGCTTCGGGAATGCGCCCGAAGGATTTGCGGATACGTTTTTTTTCCGTGAAGGAGAGAGCCATCATCGATCCCGTTTTTCGCCGCGCACCCGCCTTTGCGGATGCGGCATGCCGCCAGAATGCGCGGACGCGGCGACCCGAACATTCGGCTCGCCGCGCATCAATTTATCAAGAAGACGATCCGCGCACCGCCTTCCATATGTCGTCGGGAAGCCCCGACGGCAAGACCTACTTGATCTCGACCGTCGCGCCAGCTTCCTCGAATTTCTTCTTGAGCTCTTCGGCTTCTTCCTTGCTGACGCCCTCTTTGATGGGCTTCGGCGCGCTTTCGACGATCTCTTTTGCTTCTTTCAGACCGAGGCCGGAGACGACCTCGCGAACGACTTTAATCACGCCGATCTTCTTCTCGCCGCCGGAGGTGAGGATGACGTCGAATTCCGTCTGCTCTTCCGCGGCCGCACCGCCAGCGTCGCCGCCTGCCATTGGCATTGCGCCCATGGCGACAGGAGCCGCTGCGGAGACGCCCCACTTATCTTCGAGAAGCGTTGCAAGCTCGGCTGCTTCGAGCACGGTCAGGGAAGAAAGGTCTTCTGCGATTTGTTCGAGTTTGGACATTTGAGTGTTCCTTAGAGGGATGTTTGGATTGAGAACCTGGAGATTGCGGGGAAACGACTAGGCGGCGTCCTTTTCGGCGTAAGCCTTGATGACGCGCGCCAGCTGACCCGCCGGTGCCTGCACCACGCCCGCCACTTTCGTAGCCGGAGCCTGGATGAGCCCGATGAGTTTGCCGCGAAGCTGATCAAGCGACGGCAGCTTGGCGAGGGCTTCAACGCCTTTGGCGTCGAGAACATTCTCGTCCATGACCGCACCAATAACGACGAGCTTGTCGTTGTCCTTGGCGAAGTCGGCAGCCGCTTTGGCTGCCACAACCGGATCGGGCGAATACGCAATGGCAACCGGCCCCTTGAAGAGCTCCTGCGCTGCGTCGCCGCCTTTACCGTCCAGCGCGATTTTCGCCAGACGATTCTTGATCACCTTCAACTTGCCGCCGCCCTCACGGAGTTTGGCGCGCAAGCCTGTCATTTCCGCAACCGTCAGGCCGGTGTAGTGGGTAACCACTACGACGCCCGACTCGTCGAACACGCCCTTGAGCGTATCGAGAGCGGCCGCTTTTCCAGCTTTATCCATTGCGGATCTCCTGTTGAAGCGCCCGGACCATCCGGGAGCCCTGGTGTCTGCCGGCCTTGGATCGCTCCGCAGCCAGCGCCTGCCCAGGGCTTCGGGTCTCCGGGAAAGGCGGGACAACCGCCTCCCTCGTATCGCCTCGACCCCGTCTATCATGGGACTTATATGCCGGGATCGACATACCCATGGTCTCGGACAGGAAAACGGGAGGCCGGCACTGCCGATCTCCCGCAAGCCGCGTTATCTAGCGCCGGGGCATCGGGCGCGCAACCCCTATGAGCAATGTTTTTCAGCCCAAACCCGCTGGCGCTGAGACGCCGGTGTCCACATACGAAAGCGCGCGGGCAGAGATGCCGCCCGCGCGCTTTGTTTTTGCGTCGATTTGGGGCCTAAGCGCCGGAAACGGCCGCCGCACCATCGACAATCACGCCAGGGCCCATCGTGGAGCTGAGCGACACTTTTTTCATATACGTGCCTTTCGCGCCGGACGGCTTGGCCTTCATCAGCGCACCGAGAAACGCATTCACGTTCGCCTCGATTTGCTCCTGGGTGAAGCTTGCCTTTCCGATGCCGGCATGGATAACGCCGGCTTTTTCCACGCGGAACTCGACTGCGCCGCCTTTGGCATCCTCAACAGCTTTGGCCACGTTCGGCGTGACGGTGCCGACTTTCGGGTTGGGCATCAGGCCGCGCGGACCCAGCACCTTACCCAGGCGACCGACAACGGCCATCATGTCCGGCGTTGCGATGACGCGGTCAAAGTCCATGAAGCCGCCCTGGATCTGTTCCATCAGATCTTCAGCGCCAACAATGTCTGCGCCGGCTTCGCGGGCTTCATCGGCTTTCGCGTCCTTCGCGAACACGGCCACGCGGACGGCCTTACCGGTGCCCGAAGGCAGGTTCACAACGCCGCGCACCATCTGGTCGGCGTATTTCGGGTCAACGCCGAGATTGACGGCGATCTCAATCGTCTCGTCGAACTTGGCGGTGGCGCGTTCCTTGACCATCTTCACCGCGTCAGCGACGGGATAGAGCGTGTTGCGGTCCAGGCCCTCAAGGGCAGCGCGGGTGCGTTTTCCAGGTTTCGCCATGGTCCCTACTCCACCACTTCCAGACCCATCGCGCGGGCGGAGCCGGCGATAATGCGCGCGCCTGCATCGAGGTCATTCGCGTTCAGGTCTTCCATTTTCTGTTCTGCGATCTCGCGGCACTGAGCCATCGTCACGCTGCCTGCGGTCTCATAGCCGGGCCTTTGCGAGCCCTTCTTGATCTTCGCAGCCTTGCGCAGCAGCACCGAGGCCGGCGCGGTCTTCACCACGAATGTGAAGGACTTGTCCTGATAGTAATCGATCACGACCGGAAGCGGCAGGCCCTGCTCCATCTGCTGGGTCCTCGCGTTGAAGGCCTTACAGAATTCCATGATGTTGATGCCGCGCTGACCGAGCGCCGGACCAACCGGTGGGGATGGATTGGCCTGACCGGCCGGGATCTGGAGCTTGAGCTGCCCCAGCAGTTTCTTCGCCATGATATCCTCGTAGCGTTTGAAGAGCGCCGGTGGTCTTTCGATCCGGCACGCAGATTAAAGAGGCCCTGCGGTCCAGCTGGCGAGCCTTCCACAGAAGCGCGGCGTATGGCGGATCAGCGCTATGAGGTCAAGGGGATTGGGTCAGAGCCGCGGCCTACGCTGCGCGTTTCTGCGCAAGATCGATCCAGCCTTCGATTTCGTCTTCGTCGAGGAGGTCTGCCTCGTCGCCGGCGATGCGTTCCCCTTCTGGCGTGATGAGGAATTCCATCGCCATCAGGAACAAGTCACGCGCCGAAGCGCCAGCAAGCTGGTCTGCGGATCGAATGCCGGCCCCAACCAGGACTTGAACGTCATGGGTGCGCAGTCCGGGCACGTCCATGACGAGCTGGACCTGGTCCTGCCAGTCGCGGATCTTGTCAGCGTCGATGTAATTGGCCTCGACCATCTCTGCAGTCTCTTCGGGATCGCAGATCATCAGGTCGCCCACCGAGACCAGGCCGGCGCGAGACAGGCGTTTGGCTGTCTTGCGGCCGATGGAGGGGGCTGAGGCCAGCGGATCATCAAGCGTCAGCCGGCCCGCGCGGCCGCCGGGGCGCTCAAGGAGGCTCTCGGCGGGCGGGGCCTCCGGCGCGGGCTCGACCTGCTCCGGTTCCGCTTCGATGGCGTCTGACTTCTTGGGCCGGAAGGCCTTGCGGACGCTTTCGGCAGCGGCGGCTTCGGCGTCTGCATCGGACTTGGCTTTCGACTCCTCGGCGGCGGCGCGCTCAGCCTCCTGTTTCCTTGCAGCTTCGGCTTTGGCTTTTTCAGCGGCTTGTGCTTCAGCACGCCGGG
>JBCBWQ010000119.1:0-8307 GCA_039817025.1 Pseudomonadota bacterium
GCATCGCCATAGTTCGACGGACCAGGCACCAACAATTCCTGGAAGAGCGTTCCGTTCGGGCTGTCTTCGAGGCGGCTGAATCCACCGATCCTGCCTTGCCGTTGATCGAACTTGCTGGACGACTCGTTGAAGCGATATCCAAAATCGACAGAGGTGATGTAATCCCCAATGCCTGCATAGTCGGAGAAGTCGTGGGACACATCGGCCCGGAACGCGACCTCTGCATTCTCGGTCGTATTCGCGCCGACAATTACCTGATCAAGCACGACATTGGCCGGGTTCAGCAGGTCAGCTGCGGTCGGCGCAAAGGGCGAGTCGAAGTTGATGCCCCAAGCCAATGAGTCACCGCGCAAATCGTAGCGGAACGGAACGCTGTTATCGTTGCTGGTGCTCGGATCTCCCGACGCGGCACCATCCAGTGGGCTATTCGGGTTGATGAAGTTCAGCGTCGTGCTCAGGTTAGGGTTCGAGGTATCCGAACTGGTGGCGGCAAACTCGCCGCGCACAGTCCAGAGCCCGCGCTCCCACTCACCCGCAAGGGCGAAGATTTCGCTATCGGTAACGCGGCTACCTGTGTCACTCGAGAACCGTAAATTCGGATCGTCGTCATCGTTCGCCAGATCCGGCTCTAGTGTCCCTACAAGCGCTGCCGGGAAATCACGAAGGTTGCGTCCGTTGTCAGAGGTGACACCGAAATCGACCGTTTCGAACTGGTCCGGAATGCTAATCTGGCGCAGCGAGCTAACGCCAGAGGCCTGGAGGCGGTAGGAATCCTGGCTACGCTCTTGCTCGTTGACGATGTAGTCTACGCTCAGCTTGAACTCGTCGTTTGGTGCCCATTCGAACGTGGAGGCGATGTTCGTCGTCTCGAAGTCGAAATTCTCCTGCTCCTGGACGAGGAACTGGATGCCTAGGAACTCAGATGGAACAGCACCCGGAGGTGAGGCAACATTGTCCCGGTCGGCCCGCGGGCGGAAGGAGACGGCTTCCTGCTCTGTGAAGCTGCCGCTGATCACGAAGCCAATTTCACCGACATCGGTATCCCATTTCTTGCCGAGCGCACCCGAGATGCGCGGCTGGATATCTTCGGTGCTGAGGCTGCTGTCTTCACCCTGAATTCGGATGTTTGCCAGCAGATCGTCGAGTGCGAGCGGGCGAATGGTGCGAAGGTTCACCGTGCCGCCGACGGAGCCCTCGATTGTTTTCGCATCGGGAGCCTTGATGACTTCCACCGATGAAATGATAGCCGGATTGACGTCTTCGAAATTGATGCCGCTACGACCTGCGCCGGAGCCGACCGTAGAAATACCATTGAATTCGACACGGTTGGCATTCGTCCCGCGAATCTGGACCCCAGTGCCGACCCCTGCCGTCCGCGTAATCTGCACGCCAGTAATGTTTTCCAGCACTTCGGCGAGGTTCTGGTCCGGCAGTTTACCGATGTCCTCTGCCTGGATTACTTCCTTGAGATTATCCGCAGCCCGCTTTTCTTCGAGCGCACTCGCGAGCGATGATCGGATACCGGTAACAATGACCGTGTCCTGACGAGCTTCGTCCTCGACGGCGGCTTCGTCGGAGGCCTGTGCCATTGCATGGGGAACGATCGCAAACGCCATCGCACTACTCAAAAGAGCAGCACGGACGGATTTCGAATGTGGTGACGACATGATTGAATTCTCCTCCCTTGGGCCAACTCATTCGTGGTTGACCGTCTCGTTGCCAGTAAAATGACACCGGTAGCATAACAAGGACATTTCTGCTTGCAAGGCAGCAGTCGGCGGAATTCTGTTGCTGAAATGACACGCTCCGATCCACACTCCCGATTGTTTGCTTATCCCCGTTGTTACGACAGGATCCATGACTTCCAGCGTGAACCAAAGAGATTTTGACACCGGTGGCAATTGCACCCAAGCTTTTGGGCGAACAGACGCAAGCTCAGTTGCACAGCAATTTTGGGAGAACACCATGGGATCAGGCATCATGTTCGAGCTGGGGCCGGCACCGACACGCTACGGCGTCGTCGCTTTGGTGGCGCTTATAGCAACAGGTTGTGCGGCGAACTCTTTCGGAGAAGGCCCAACACATACGCCAAGCAGCCCCGCTGAATACCTTGGTGCCTACGTTCCGGACTTCTCTTATGCAGGTTACCGAAATGGCAAGGCATTGGAGCCTGTCAGCACTGGAACGCGGATTAATGTAACCGACTTCGGAGCCATACCCGATGACGGGATCGATGACTCCCGCGCTATTCTCGACGCAATCGATACCGCGAATGTGGTCGATGGCACCGTCATTCTTGAATTCCCAGCGGGTGAATTGATCGTCACTGAAGTTCTGCCAATTACGCGCGGTGATATCGTGTTGCGCGGTCAAGGCCGCGGCGACGGCGGTACGCGGTTGCACTTTCCACGGCCGCTCGACATGGTCGATACCGGCAGCCGGTTCAACGAGTTACGCGAATATCTAGCCAAGTACGAAAAACGCCAAAGAGAACCGGATCGCAATGTCGACTACATGTTCTCCGAATACTCTTGGACGGGCGGATTTATCTGGATTCAGAGACCAGGCACGCGAGCGGCGTCCTATCTGGAAAGCTATGATCCGCCGATTGAAGTGTTGACCGACATCACGTCTGGCAAACGGGGCGAAAAGACCGTGAGCGTCGTTGATACCGATAGACTTGAGGAAGGCGACGTGATTCAGCTTCAATGGTTTAATCGTGAGGGCGAAGTCGGGGCACTTATCGATTCCATTTACGGAGACACCGACTTAGCGATCGGCTCGCACCACTGGACGTTCGTTGATCGTCCATTGGTGCGGCAGATGACCAAGGTTGTTTCGATCAACGGCGCGGCAGTGACATTGAGCGACCCGCTTCTGCACGACGTCAATGACGCCCTCCCCGCACAAGCGGCAGTTTGGGACCATCTTCAGAATGTCGGTATCGAGGGCATGCGGCTGACTTTCCCAAACGCCATCAGCTTCGGCCACCATTTAGAACGCGGTTATAACGGCATATACTTCACGAGCGTTTTCAACGGCTGGATCAGGGACGTGTCATTCAGCAATGCCGATAGCGGAGTTCTCAGCTACAATTCAGCTAACCTGACATTCCAGACAATTCGGGCCGACGGTTTACGGCGCGCGCACTATGCAGTGCATCTTGGCAATGTGCACAACGTGCTCGTTTCAGACCTGATCGTGGCTGGACCAGTCATCCATCCGCTGACCTTCAACACGCAGTCGACTCGGTCGGTTTATCGGCGCTCGACGGTGTTTGAAGCACCGGTGCTCGATCAACATGCCGGCTCAAACCATCAAAACCTTTTCGATGAAACGACCGTCTACATATCAGCGGAACGCGATGAAGACGGTGCTTATTACGACATCTGGGACGGAAGTGGCGCAGGCTACTGGCAACCCGGTCATGGGCGCTTCAACACCACCTGGAACCTCTCTGTCATCGTGGAAGACGGTGCCGCACAGCGAGAAACCGTCCGCCTTAGAGGCCTCGCTGAGGGCCCTGATGCGAGACTTGTCGGCATTCAAGGAAATAGGCCATTCGAGATCGAATATGTGCCGCAGCCGGTTTCCAAAGACATCAATCGGAAACCGCCGCACAGGTCCCTTTATGACTGGCAGCTCGAACTGCGCACAGATCTGGACTAGCTCAACAACTCAATGACAGGCCGATCAAATCGGCTCGGCAGGTACAAGCTTGCATTCAAGGGGTGCGCAGCCCGGACAAGAAACCTTACCGACATCTCCAGCATACGCCTGATGCACGCCTGTAACGGCTCCAGTCAATATCATCATGCCGCGCTTGAGCGGTCGCCCGCGCTGCGCTGCATTTTCGAGCATGAACCGAACGGATTCAGCGACACCGGCCGGATGGTCCGCCGGTGAAGCCCGGCCGATGGTTTCACCATTTATCTCAATAGTGAATTCCCATTCCCCAGCACGAAGCGCCCGCCAATTCGGGATTTCGTCGCCGAGCACCAGTCCGAAATTGTTGCCGAAGTCACTGATCGTAACCACTGGGCCGTGCTCGTTGATTCCTGCAAACGGACTGCTCGCAATCTCCAGACCCATATGGAGGCTGCCAATCAGGTCCACAGCTTCTGCAATCGTGTAGTTAGTTTTTCCGGCCGGCGCATCAGCAGCGATAACAGCTGTCACTTCACCTTCGATTGCTGCGAACCCCTCCGCAAAGACGGGCATCTCAAGGCGCGTCTCGGGCTTTATATGAACGCGCTTGGAAAAGACGGGGCCTGCCAACCGGTTCGCGCCAAGTTGGTCAGAATATGGCGCGCCAACGCCGCCAACTTTCCATCCCAGGATCTCATCTGGCCACCGGTTGATAGCCGCATCCTGTATCGCATAAGCAGTCTTCAGATCAGCCGGAATTGCTCCGGGGTAAGACCGCACAGCGCTGGCGGAAAGACGCGCCGAAACAAAGGCTTCCACGATCGCTTGAGACGAGTCAGACTTTTCCTCGGTTGCAGGATGATCCATAACCACTCCGGATGATTTTTTATGATTAGGTAACCGGTGTCAGGTCTGGTAGCCCGAAATTTGAACAGTGCCAAGAGCGGCCGGCTGACCGCCAGACGATCCTAGAGAAAAGCGGCGGGCTTGGTATCCAAGCGATCGCATGGGACAATTCTAAGAGGGCAGGTAAGCTAGTGGCCCTTGTTACTAAGAATGATCTGCGACCATGAGCGACAAGACGAGTTCCGTTTCTCACCCAACCCATGGGGTTGATTCATCAGACGTTGATGTGCTCAGCATTAAGGGCCGCGTGACGATCAATGACATCGCTAGGCTTGCTAACGTTTCGAAGAAGACCGTGTCGCGGGTCATCAATGACTCGCCCCTCGTGCGAGAAGAAACACGCCAGAAAGTGAAGGCCGTGATCGAGGCCTACGGTTTCAGGCCGGACCCGCAGGCACGCGCCCTCGCCTTTCGTCGGTCATTCCTGATCGGTATGATCTACGACAACCCGAACCCGCAATACGTGGTCAATATTCAGCGCGGCATCCTTGATGTTCTGGAGTCCACCGACCATCAACTGGTGCTCCAGCCGACAAATCGATCTGCTGAAGACTACTATGATCGCATCAGGCGGTTCATAGAAAATCACCGCCCGACAGGCCTTATCCTTACGCCATCCATCTCCGAGGACGAGGACCTCGCGGCGATGCTGCGTGAACTGGAGTGTAACTATGTCCGCGTTGCATCTGTTGATCTCGATGAGCCCGGAAAACTGGTACGCACCGATGATGCCGCCGGCGCTGCGGAAGCAGCGCGGCACCTTGCACGACTTGGCCATACAAAGATCGCTCATATCAGCGGGCCACGCAGTTTCCGGTCTGTGCACCAACGCCTATTCGGATTTCGCGAAGGATTATCGGAGTTTGGCTTGGAACTCGATCCAGCGCTTCTTATCGAGGGGGGCTACAACTTTGAAACCGGCATGAACGCTGCCGAGGACTTGCTGACCCGGCGAGACCGGCCAACAGCCATTTTCGCCGGCAATGATGAAATGGCCATCGGCGTTTACACCGCCGCGCGGAAGGTTGGCTTGAATATTCCGGACGATGTCTCAGTCGTCGGCTTCGACGATACGCCCATGGCATCACGGATTTGGCCATCGCTCACAACCGTGCGTTTGCAGATCAGAGACATGGGACGCGAGGCGGCCAATACGCTTCTCCACGCTGTTTCCGAAGGCGACATGCCGAGACGTTCTGAGAGATTTACCCCTGAAATTCTCTTACGAGAATCCTCGGCGCCTCCATCTACTTGATTGCGCGTTGCGAGATAAGGCTGCCGCTGGTATGACACCGGTTACCATTACTTGGGTATTTGTTGCTCGAAGCCTGGCTTCAGCGCTTGAACACAAAACAGGAAACAGGCATGAAGATCGCGCTCATCATTGAAAATAGTCAGGCAGCCAAGAGCGAAATCGTCCATAGCGCATTGACATCTGTCGCTGAGCCGCTGGGGCATGACGTTCACCATTACGGCATGTATAGCGCCGACGACGACGCCCAACTCACGTACGTGATGAATGGCCTGCTAGCAGGTATTCTGATCAACTCTGGCGCAGCAGATTTTGTTGTGACGGGATGCGGCACGGGCATGGGCTCAATGCTAGCGTGCAACGCGATGCCGGGGGTTGTTTGCGGCCTGGTGATCGATCCTACAGACGCCTTTCTCTTTGGGCAGATCAATGACGGCAACACGATCTCGATGCCTTACGCGAAAGGCTTCGGCTGGGCTGCCGAGCTCAATCTACAAGACTGCTACCGCAAGCTCTTCGAAGTCGAGCGCGGCGTTGGTTATCCTAAAGAGCGCGCGGAGATCATGGCCAAGAACCGCAACATCTTTAGCGGCGTGAAAGCGGCTGCAACCCACGACATGCTCACAGTCCTGAAATCGGTCGATCAAGATTTGCTCAAAGCAGCGGTCGCGGGTGAGAAGTTTGAAAGCCTCTTCTTTCCGAATTGTCAGGACACAGACATGGCTGACTACCTGACAAGCGTCCGCTCGCGTTGATCGCGGCGCAATAGGACTGCTGCGGACGAGACCATCCAAAGGGGAACACGGTAGCGATGAGCGAAGACATGTTCAGCCTGCAGAGCAAGGTCGCGATGGTGACAGGCGCGAACACCGGGCTCGGCCAAGGCATGGCGTTGGCCCTCGCGAAAGCCGGTGCAGACCTTATTCTGGTTGGCCGGTCATCACCCGATGAAACGACTGAAGCCATTTGCGCGATGGGGCGCAAAGCCCATGTTATTATGGCGGATCTTGGAGACGTTTCTTGCGTTGACGGGGTGGTTTCCGAGGCGAAAGCCGAGATGGGTCAGCTCGACGTCCTCGTGAACAACGCCGGCATAATTAAGCGTAACAAGTCCATCGACTTTACCGTTGAGGAATGGGACGCGGTGATGAATGTGAACTTGCGGACCCTGTTTTTCCTGAGCCAGGCCGTCGCACGTGAAATGGTTGCAGCTCAACGCGGCGGAAAGATCATCAACATCGCATCCATGCTATCTTATCAAGGTGGCATCCGCGTGCCCTCATACACAGCGTCAAAATCTGGCGTGATGGGCCTGACCCGCATCCTCGCCAATGAATGGGCGGCGCACGGCATCAATGTGAATGCCATTGCACCAGGTTATTTTGCCACCAACAACACGGCCGCCCTACAAGCCGATGAAGAACGCAACTCCGAAATTCTTGGACGCATTCCGGCCGGTCGTTGGGGCGACCCATCGGATCTCTCCGGAGCAGTCGTTTTTCTGGCCTCATCCGCGTCTGACTACGTTCAAGGCATTACCCTTCCGGTAGATGGCGGTTGGCTCGCACGTTGATCCACGCTGCGTGATCGCGTCACTTCTTAAGTCGCGTCATTCATGCCATGGAGTCGTGAATGCAAGCGCCTGCCTTTGACCTGTTCGGACTGAGCGAGACCGTATTTCGCGTCGGCGTCTTCTTATTTGCTTTCGCGGTATTCTCTGCGCTTGAAGCGCTGGCACCTCGCCGTCCGCGGCAACAGTCGCGATTCAAGCGCTGGGTGACGAATGGGTCCATGCTGGTGCTGGCTACAGGTCTTGTCCGCCTGCTCGCAGTTGTAGCACCCCTGCTCGCGATGACCGCTGCGGCAGCGTTGGCCCAGGATCTTGGTTGGGGCCTGTTCACGATAACCACCTGGCCGTTTTGGATTGAAGTCGTGCTCGTGATTGTCCTGCTTGATCTTGCGATCTGGGCCCAGCACCTCGTGAGCCACAAGGTGCCGCTGCTGTGGCGGCTTCACCGCGTCCACCATGCCGACCGCGACCTCGATGCGTCCAGCGCCCTGCGCTTTCACCCGATCGAGATCGCGCTGTCGGCGGCTTACAAGCTCGGCATTGTCCTGCTTCTAGGACCAAGCATTCTTGCAGCGGTTCTGTTTGAGGTCATCCTCAATGCCAGCGCCATGTTCAACCATGCCAACCTTGCTATGCCGCCATGGCTTGACCGTCTGCTCAGAAGCCTCGTGGTCACGCCGGACATGCACCGGATCCACCACTCGGTTCACAGACGCGAGCACGACACGAATTTTGGCTTCTGTCTGTCAATCTGGGATCGTCTGTTCCGTACCTACACCCCAGAACCTGATGGCGGACATCTCGGCATGACAGTCGGTCTTTCTGATCAACAGGATTCGGATACGGATACTCTTGTCTGGAGCCTTCGCTTTCCGGCGATGCGCTAGGAGGTGTCGGTCGCCATAGGGCTTACGTTGCGCCAATCATATCC
>JBCBWQ010000011.1:0-26230 GCA_039817025.1 Pseudomonadota bacterium
CAGCCATGAAGGCCCTACCCGAGGTGCTGGGTGCGCTGCCGGTAGAAAGCATTCGCGTTTTGCGGCTGAAGAATTCTAACGCCCACGTCCAGGGCACAGTCCGTATGGGCACAGATCCCGAAACCTCTGTCGTGGACGGTGACATGATCCATCACAAGGTGCGAAACCTGCACTGCGTGGGAACGTCTGCCTGGCCGACCTGCTCAACCGCCAATCCAAGCCTGACAGCGGCAGCACTTTCGCTGCGTGCCGCGGAGCGTGCCTACTCATGAGCCTGAAGGACAGACTTCCCGGACTGAACCGCAGGCAGATGCTGATGGGCGGTGCGGCCGCAGCAGGTGCGGTCACGGTTGGCGGCGCGTGGGCGCTTTACCGCACGCCGGGCCGATTGCTTGAGGATGTCCTGTCTAAAGCGCTACCGGGCGTCAGCTTCGAAAAGGAAGGGATGCGCTTGTTCAAGGCGGACTTCTTTTCCGAGTACTTCGTAGAAGCACAAGCAAAGCTGAAGCTTCGGGCGACATCGTCCGTATCCGGCATCACCGGATTAAGCCTCGTTGAGTCCATCGGCCCGGTCGGCAGCAATCTCGCCGAAATGGAGCGAGCAGCCGTCAGCATGATGTTGGATAATTCGAACTTTTTCTATCTGCAGGACCCCACGGCTGAGCCGGTCATTTACTGGGGATCGAAAGACGAGAGGGCTTGCGCAAATCCGTTTGCGCGGTTCTGAGACAGGGATGACGGACCTCTCATCACGCGTCGTCAAAGGGGCGGCATGGGGCTCGGTCGCGACTGTGGTGCGCATTGCGTCAAGCATCCTGGTCCTGCCGGTCCTCGCGCGGTTCCTCGATGCCCGCGACTTCGGTCTCGTGCAGATGGGCATGCCCATTGTCCTTTTCCTGATGCTGTTCTCCGATATCGGACTCGGACCGGCGCTTGTACGGGCAGACTCTCCGAGCCGAAAACTCTGGTCGAGTGCGTTCTGGACCAATATCGTTATTGCCGGCGTCTTATCAGCACTCGTCATCGGGACAGCACCATTCGCTGCCGACTTGTACGAAGAGCCCGATGTCGAGCCGATCCTGCAGGTTTTAGGCGCGCTGCTGCTGTTACAGTCGCTGAGCATCGTGCCCTATGCATGGCTCCAGCGGGAGATGTATTTCGAGCGGATCGCAATCATCGAGATGATTGCGAACGTTCTGGCCATGGCGCTGGCCATCATCACCGCGGCGCGTGGAGCCGGTGCCTGGGCGTTGATCTACCAGCAATTGGCACTCTACATCGTGAAAACGGTCTTGCTGTGGCGCGTAGCCCGGCCGCCATTGGGCCTTGAGTTCAGCTGGCTGGAGATCAAGGCGGTGATCCCGTTCGCGATGAACCTGCTCAGCGCACAGATCGTGAATTTTCTCGGGCGCAATGCGGATAACGTCCTGATCGGCAAGTTCCTCGGCGCGACACTGCTTGGCTTCTACAGCCTCGCATATCGTCTGATGCTCTTGCCCGTGCAGGTGTTCAGCTGGGGCCTTGCCGGGACGCTGTTACCAGCACTGTCGCGCTTCAAGCACGATATTCCGCGGCTAAAAGCGGCGAGCCTTCGGATCTTCAGACTAATTGCGTTTGCGACCTTCCCGATCATGGCGGGCATGGCGGCCCTGTCCGAGCCGCTGGTTGAGATTGTGCTGGGTCAGAAAATGGCATCTGTGGCCCCCCTGTTGGCGATCCTTGCGCCAGTCGGTGCCCTGCAATCCATCTCCAGTCTGCATGGACCGATTTACATGGCTGTGGGGCGCACCGATATCCTGTTCCGGTGGTCTGCTTTTGCCAATGCGGTCGCCATCGCAGCATTCTTCGGCGGCGTATATTGGGGCGTTGAAGGCGTGGCGATTGCCTATCTCATCGTCAACCTCGTGCTTGGTCTGCCAGGCAACATGATCCTGCTGCGTCTGATCGATGGCACGTTGGGCGACTTGTTCAAGGCGCTGGGGCCTGCAGGGGCCGTTTCGATTGTGATGGGGCTGACGGTTTACGCTCTGGCGGGGGTGCTGACGGCTTTAGGCTGGAGCGATTTCAGCCTCCTTCTGGTCTGCGTGCCAGTCGGTGGCCTGATGTACTTTGCCGGGGCAGTCCTGTTCGATCGCAAGACGATTTTCGAGTTCCTCGACCTTTTGAAATCGCTCGTGAATCGCTAGGACTGGCGTCAGGGGGAACTGGACCGCGATTTGCACACCACCAAGGCGAATCCGGCCCTTTAGACTGCAAACGGGACGCCCATGTCGCAGACCGATACACCGACCCAGCCCCTCGTTGCCATTATCACGCCTGTGTACAATGGCGGCGCGTTCCTTCGTGAGACGATGGAAAGCGTTCAGGCACAAGACTATCCGAACCTCGTTCACGTCGTGCTCGACAATGCATCAACCGACGATACGGCCGCAATCATTGCTGACTATGCCGACGCAAAGGTGCCTGTCATCACGGCGCGCAATCCCGAGCTCTATCCGCTCTACAAGAATTGGAATACGGCGTTCGAGCTTGCCCCAAAGGATGCCAAATATGTCCGCCTGCTCTGTGCAGACGACAAGATGACCACTGACTGCACAAAAAAGATGGTGGCGGTTGCCGAAACCGACGACGATATTCTCCTGGTTGGTACGAACATCTACAAGAACGAGGACGAAATCCCTTTCCTCTGGCCGGAAGATCAAACTGTTCTCGATGGCAAAGAGGTCGTCCGCCGCTTCTTCCGAAATGAAATTGGTTTCTTTGCCGTGCATATGCTGATGCGGCGGGACGTGATGGCGTGGCGCTCCCCAATCTATGACGACGCCTATGTCGGCGCAGACTTTGAGTCCGTGCTCGGTATTCTGCAGCGCGGTAAGTTTGGAATGGTCCATGAGCGTTGCGGTTGGGTGCGTATTCATGATGCGTCAGAAACGGCGAAAACGATCGTGAAGAAGAACACGCACTTCGTTGATTGGCTGAATGCCCTCTATCGACATGGCCCAGACGTATTCGCGCCGGAAGAGTTCAAAGCCGTCGCGAGGCGCTATGAGCGCCACTATCTGCGCAAGGCTATGCGTTGGAAGAAAGAGCATGGCGAGGACGCCGCAGAGCGGCACTTCAAGGCGCTGAATGAGGCCCGTGGACCGTTGGGGCCGCTTGATTATGCAGACACATTCTTTGACTGGATGATGATCAAGGTCGGCGCCCGGCCATACTGGACTGGCTGGCCGAACTAGATCTCCGAGGAGCACACTATGGGTGCTGCAGACGACATTGAAACACCGGTGCACACGCCGCTGAACATCACATTCCGCGTCGGAGCTTTTCCGAAGCTGTCGGAAACGTTTGTTCTGAGCCAGGTCGCCGGCATGGTCGCGCGCGGGCACCGCGTATCGATCCTCGCGGACCGACGGCCCGCGTCAAATGAGGCTGGCGTCATGCCCGAAGGTCTGGCGTCGGTAGACTATCTCGAACCCGCTTCGTCATCCTTTGCTGCGCTGATCGCGCGCCTGCCTTACCGCGTTCGCCGCGCCCGCATCGCACGCGCCGAGCGACGCATGTGCGGATCCACTGACGTGGTCATCTGCAACTTCGGCTGGTTTGGCGCACAAGTCGTTGAGAGTACCGCATCGATAGCCAGGCGCGCCAAAGTCGTCACGATCTTCCACGGTGATGACATGTCCAGGAGCCTGAAGGGCGCGCCCAGCGACGTCTACGATCAGCTCTTTGCTCTTGGAGATCTTCACTTGCCGATCAGTGAACTCTGGAAAAGTCGCTTGATCGAAATGGGCGCGCCGACCGACCGGGTCCAGGTTCATCGCATGGGTGTCCAGGTGGATGATTTCGCTTATCAACCCCGCACGCCTTCGCCTTCTCAAGCATTCAAACTCGTCACGGTTTGCCGGATCGTTGAGAAAAAAGGCGTTGAGTACGCGCTGACGGCCTTGGCCGCGCTCAAGGGAGCGGCACCGGACCTGGCTCTGGAACTCGACATCATTGGCAATGGGCCTTTGCGCGAACACATGGAGCAACTTGCGAGCACCCTTCAGATTGAAGACCGGGTTCGCTTCCTTGGCCAACTGCCAAATGTTGAAGTCGCCGAGCGCCTTCGAAATGCGGATGCGTTTCTGTTGCCGAGCGTTGTCGCTGCGGATGGTGACATGGAGGGCATTCCGGTTGCCCTGATGGAAGCGATGGCCAGTGGCCTTCCCGTGATTTCAACGCGCCATAGCGGCATCCCGGAACTGATCGAGCACGGCGTCTCTGGCGTTCTGGCCGACGAGCGCGACGTGGACGGACTGGTCGAGCAAGTCCGGTTCGTAGCAGAAACACCACATGCCCGCAGTCAGATGGCAGAGACTGCGCGGAAGGTCGTAGAAGAACGATTCAACACCGAGCGCCTCAATGATCGCCTCGATGCCGTAGTGCGCGAACTGGTCAGCGAAGCGGCGGTCGCCACACACCAAACACCCAAGACACAGGTGTCGTGATGGAGGCGACCACCGCCATCATCCCGACGTTCAACCGCGCAACGCTCCTCAAGGCTTGTCTGGACGCTGTAATGGCACAGACGCTCCCACCGGCAGAAATTCTCGTGGTGGATGACGGATCATCGGACGACACCGCGGCGATCGCGCAGTCGTTTGGGGAGCCGGTCACCTTTGTCCGGAAACCTGGGAACTCCGGAAAGGCGCGGTCGCTGAATCTCGCCTTAGAGCGGGCTCAACATGCGCTCATATGGGTCATCGATGATGACGACATAGTCGAACCGGATGCTTTGGAGAAGCTCACCTGGATGCTTCGCGAGCGGCCAGAGGCTGGCTTCTCCTATGGGAGACACCTGCGATTCAGCGAAGACGAAACTGGACAGCGAACGCTTGGCGATACCGGATACTGGTGCACCTGCGCACCGGACGACTTTCTAACGGCAACGCTGGAAGACTTTTTTGTCCACCAGCCCGGAATGCTCACGCGGAAAGCCCTCTACGACGAGGTCGGGCCATTCGATGAGTCGCTCATGCGGTCTCAGGACTATGACATGCTCGTTCGGCTGGCGCGGGCCGCCCCCTGCATCGGCACCGAGGACGTTGTCTTTCTCCAGCGCCAGCATGAAGGCCTGCGGGGCGAAGCGGGTCGTCAGTTCGGAGCGGCCGAACGGGATGCGAAGTGGATGGCCTATGACGCGCGCATCTTCCGGACCCTGTTCGCTGACATTGAGCTCGATGAGTTTCTGCCGCGCGGACATGCCATGGAGACCAAGCTTGACGAACGCCGGGCGCTTATTCAGCGCGGCGTCGTCTACGCACGTAAATCGCTTTGGGATCTTGCCGTCCCGGACTTTGAACTGGCCGGTGAAAGTGGTGACGGCCCCCTGAGCGCTGACGAAGTGGCGATCTTGCGACGCGCTTTTGCGTCGAAGTATGGCTGCGCGGATATTCTTGAAGACAAAACACTGATCGACCGACTGCGTCGGCTGAAGTTGGCCGAACCCGGTGGTGGCGAGATTCTGAGTGAACTTGCCCGGGGACTGCGCTGGCGGGTCCGGGAAGCGGCTCAGTCTGGTGCCTATCGCCGGGCAGCTCATCTCGCAGGCCGCGTTGTTTCCATGACGCTCGCCAGATAGCGGATCAGGCGAGCAAATGTATAGCGGCTCGCTTTTTGCACTAACCAGGCCGTAACGACTGCCAACCTGTCCCAAGGAAGTACCTGCCATGAAAGTTGTCCTGCTCGCCGGTGGTTTCGGCACGCGTATCAGCGAAGAAACCTCGATCCGTCCCAAGCCCATGGTGGAGATCGGCGGACGCCCGATCCTCTGGCACATCATGCGTTGGTATGCGTCGCACGGCTATAACGATTTCGTCGTTTGTTGCGGCTACAAGTCTGAATTTATTCGTAATTACTTCCTGAACTACCGGAATTCCCTCTCCGACTTCACCATCAATCTGCAATCGGGCGACACCACGTTTCACGATACCGAAGCCGAGGACTGGAATGTTACCGTCGTTGATACCGGTCTGAACACGATGACGGGCGGGCGCATCAAGGCCGTCCAGCAATTCATCGGCAATGAGCCGTTCATGCTGACCTATGGTGACGGCGTCTCGAATGTGGACATTCATGCGCTGGTTGAAGCCCACAAAACCTCTGGTGCAGCGGCGACCCTCACAGCAGTTGCGCAGGTCGGCCGGTTTGGGGGCTTGAGCCTCGACACGTCAGGACAGGTGCGCAGTTTCCGCGAAAAAGCCGCTCAGGACGGCGCTGTGATCAATGGCGGATTCTTTGTCTGCGAGCCGACGGTCTTCGACTACATTGACGGGCCCGACACGATCTGGGAGCGCGACCCGCTCGAGCGTCTTGTTGCCGATGGCAAACTGAACGCCTTCCGTCATGAAGGCTTCTGGCAGCCGATGGATACGCTGCGCGACAAGAATTACCTCGAAGGCATTTGGGCCGAAGGTAACGCGCCGTGGGCCCCAAAGGCGTAATCGCGTTCAGGTACCAGAAGCCTCGAGAACGGCGAGCACATCGCCCTCTCGGACCTGGTCGCCAACCTTAAACTGAAACGCAGCAAGCACGCCGTCCTGGGGAGCCTTGATGGCGTGCTCCATTTTCATGGCCTCGACCACAAGCAGTGTGTCCCCGGCCGACACGGCATCCCCGGGCGCAGCAACGAGCGACGTCACTGTGCCTGGAAGTGGGGCTTTGAGAGAGCCCTCTGCCGCGCCGCCAACTCTCGCGCTGCTAACAGGCGATGGAAATCCGATGTCGGCATAGTCCGCGCCGCGGAATATACGTGCACCATCCAAGTGGGGCACGACTTGGCCGACATGCCGTGCGCCGGCGATGTCTATCTCATAGTGACCGTTGGCAGCGACAGACCCACTGGCTTCAAACGCCAGCAATTCGACAGGCGTTTTACCCTCGCGCCGCGAAGCGGCATCTGCCGTGCCCGTGAGAGTAACAGCGTATGAAGGCCTGCCTCCCTGCAGCTCTACTAATAAGACCGCTTCTTCAACACGTAGCCAGACGTGAGATCGGTTTTCAGCATTCAGGCGAAAGCCAGAGAAAGCATCCTGCCGGGTCGCAGCAAGCGAATAGAGCGCGCCGGCCGACGCGATTAATCCCAGCGGCAGCTCGGCCTTGGTGAGTGAGTCCGCCCGCGCGTCCAGGAAACGCGTCGACACATCGCCAACCGCAAATGCGTCATCGCTTGCGATGGATTTCAGGAAAGAAAGGTTGGTGTTGAGCCCGGCAATCCGGGTCTCATTCAACGCAGTCACCATCCTGGCCAGGGCGATGTCGCGTGTGCCGCCGCGCGTAATGATCTTTGCAATCATGGGATCGTAGAAAGGCGTGACGGCCTGACCCTGCTCAACGCCAGAGTCGATGCGCACCTCGCTTGGAAAAACAAGAGTCGACAAGTCCCCGATAGATGGCGTGAACGCCCTCGACGGATCCTCGGCATACAGCCGCGCCTCGAAAGCATGACCGTCAGCTTTGATCGCAGATTGCTTGAGCGGCAGGCCTTCACCCGAGGCGACGCGCAGCTGCCACTCTACGAGATCGACGCCTGTTATCTCCTCTGTGACGGGATGCTCGACCTGCAGCCGGGTATTCATTTCCATGAAGTAGACGGCGGCGTTGGCTGCATCGTACAGGAACTCAACGGTACCGGCACCGCGATAATCAACTGCTTTCCCTGCCTCCACGCCGGATTGAAGTAATGCTTTGCGCACCTTCGCTGGAAGGTTCGGAGCCGGTGCTTCCTCAATGATTTTCTGGTGGCGACGCTGCACCGAGCAGTCACGCTCAAACAGATGGACAACATCCCCGTTCCCATCGCCGAAGATCTGTACTTCTACATGGCGGGCGGTCTCTACGAACTTTTCGATCAGGAACCGGTCGTCACCAAATGCTGATCTTGCCTCGCGTTGAGCCGATGCGAGCGCCTCTTCAAGATCGCTGGCCGTGTCGACGCGGCGCATACCTTTGCCGCCGCCGCCAGCAGTCGCCTTCAGAAGAACAGGGTAGCCTATCCTTTCGGCCTCAATCCTGAAGATATCGAGCGACTGGTCTTTGCCCTGGTAGCCCGGCGTTGTGGGCACGCCAGCGGACTCCATCAGGTCCTTCGCGGCTGCTTTCGAACCCATCTTGCGGATCGTGTCCGCTGTTGGGCCGACGAAGATCACACCGGCGTTCTCCAACGCTTCGGCAAACTCTGCATTCTCAGACAGGAAGCCATAGCCAGGATGCACAGCATCAGCACCTGTCTGTGCGATGGCATCAAGGATCGCCTCGATGCGGAGATAACTGTCGGTCGGCGCCGCACCGCCGATATGGACAGCCTCGTCACAAGCACGGACATGGGGCGCTTTTCGATCGGCGTCGGAATAGACGGCCACGGTCGCGATACCCATCAAGCGGGCGGTACGCGCGACCCGAACCGCGATCTCGCCGCGATTGGCGATGAGAAGTTTCCTGATCATGCCACTACATCCTGAAGACGCCGAAGCGCGTGTGCGGGATCGGCGCGTTCAAGCTGGCAGACAAGCAGAGCCCAAGCACGTCCCGCGTCTGGGCCGGGTCTATCACGCCATCATCCCATAGGCGCGCTGACGCATAATATGGCGAGCCCTGACGCTCATAATCCTCGCGGATGTCTGCTTTGAACGCCTCTTCGTCTTCATCAGGCCAATCTTGTCCTCGCGCCTCGACGCCGTCCCTACGGACTGTTGCCAGAACGGAGGCCGCCTGCTCACCGCCCATGACGGAGATGCGGGCATTCGGCCACATGAAGAGGAAGCGCGGACCATAGGCGCGGCCGCACATTCCATAATTGCCTGCGCCATAGGATCCACCAACCACGATCGTGAATTTCGGCACCTGCGCCGTAGAAACAGCCGTCACAAGCTTTGCGCCATCCTTGGCAATTCCGCCGGCTTCTGCGGACTGGCCGACCATGAAGCCCGTGATGTTCTGAAGAAACACAAGCGGGATGTTTCGCTGGCAGCACAGCTCGATGAAGTGTGCACCCTTCAAGGCGCTTTCCGAGAACAGGATGCCGTTGTTTGCGATAATGCCGACGGGATACCCGTGGATATGTGCAAACCCGGTCACGAGCGTTGAGCCGTAGAGGGGTTTGAACTCATCGAACTCTGAGGCGTCGACAATGCGCGCTATGATTTCCCTTGCGTCATAGGGTTTGCGTCCGTCGGCCTCGACAATGCCGTAAATGTCTTCGGCAGGATAAGCAGGTGGCACCGGATCGGCCATGACCACCTGTCCCTGCTTTACCCAATTAATCCGCGAAACGATTGACCGAGCCAAACCCAGCGCATGGTCGTCATCTTCTGCAAGATGATCGACGACGCCGCTTTCGCGGGCGTGGAGATCACCGCCGCCGAGGTCTTCAGCGGTCACGACCTCGCCCGTTGCCGCTTTCACAAGTGGCGGCCCGCCAAGAAAAATGGTGCCCTGATTCCGAACGATGATGGCTTCATCGGACATGGCCGGCACGTAAGCACCGCCTGCGGTACAGCTGCCATGGACGACAGCGATCTGGGGAATGCCCATCGCGCTCATATTGGCCTGATTGAAGAAGATGCGGCCGAAATCATCCTTGTCCGGGAAGATCTCGTCCTGCATCGGCAGAAACGCGCCGCCGCTCTCCACAAGGTAAACGCAAGGCAGCCGGTTTTCCTGCGCGACTTCCTGTGCGCGCAGGTGCTTCTTCACCGTCATCGGGTGATAGGTGCCCCCCTTCACTGTAGGGTCATTGGCAATGATCAGGCATTCGGTGCCCTCAATGCGGCCAATACCGGTCACAATGCCGGCCGACGCGACATCACCGGAATACATCTCCCAAGCTGCGAACAATCCGAGTTCCAGGAACGGAGAACCAGGATCGATAAGGCGTTCGATTCGCTCGCGAGCGAGAAGCTTGCCCCGGGCGATATGGCGCTCGGCGTAGCGCCCGCCTGCCCCGTCACGAACAGTTTGCGTGTTCGCTTTCAGCGTCTGGACAAGCTCCACCATGGCGTCAGCATTCGCGCGAAACGCATCGGATTGCGGATCAATCTTGCTTTGGATCTGCGGCATAAGGCTGCTTTTCCTCCCGCGCCCCCTTAACAGAGGCTGATATTCTCCGGCAATAAGGGACATGATGCATCACTACTGATGCCGGACGTTACACCTTTGAAGGGGTTCGCCATGTTGTCCAATTCCGGTTTGCAAATGCTCTTCGGTCTTCCTGAAGAAATCGAGGAAATGCGCGACGTCGTAGGCCGATGGGTCGACGAACGCCTCGCACCGCGGGCTGAGGAGGTTGATCGCACCAATGAATTCCCGCGTGATCTGTGGCCTGAGCTTGGCGAACTCGGCCTGCTCGGGCTCACCGCGGACGAAGAGTATGGCGGTACCGGCCTCGGATATCTCGCCCATTGCGTCATGATGGAAGAAATTTCTCGCGGATCGGGATCCGTCGGCCTGTCCTATGGCGCGCACTCAAACCTCTGTGTGAACCAGATCAATATCAACGGGAATGCAGACCAAAAGGCGCGCTACCTGCCAAAGCTGTGCTCGGGTGAACACCTCGGCGCGCTTGCGATGTCTGAACCTGGTTCGGGATCGGACGTCGTGTCCATGTCCCTTCGCGCCGAGAGGAAGGGCGATCGCTTTATTCTGAATGGCAACAAGATGTGGATCACGAATGGCCCAGGTGCCGACACGCTCGTTGTTTACGCCAAGACGACACCAGATGCAGGGCCGCGCGGCATCACAGCGTTCCTGATTGAAAAAGGCTTCAAGGGATTCTCCACCGCCCAGAAGCTCGACAAGCTGGGTATGCGCGGCTCAGACACCTGCGAGCTCGTCTTTAAGGATTGTGAAGTGCCCGAGGAGAATGTTCTCGGCGTCGTCGATGAGGGCGTACGCGTCCTGATGAGCGGGCTCGACTATGAGCGAGCGGTCCTTGCCGCCGGCCCGTGCGGAATCATGCAGGCCGCAATGGATATTGTGGTGCCCTACATTCATGAGCGGAAACAGTTCGGCCAGCCGATTGGTGAGTTCCAACTCGTGCAGGGTAAGATAGCCGATATGTATACAACGATGAATGCCTGCAAGGCGTATGTCTATGCCGTCGGGGCGGCGTGCGATCGGGGAGAAACAACGCGGCAAGATGCGGCGGGATGTATCCTCTATGCCGGCGAAAAGGCGACACAAGTCGCCCTCGACGCCATCCAGCTGCTGGGCGGGAATGGATACATCAATGAGTACGCCACGGGACGGTTGTTGCGAGATGCTAAACTCTACGAGATTGGTGCCGGAACAAGCGAAATCCGCCGCATGCTGATTGGCCGCGAGATCTTCCAGAAATCCATGTAACCGGGCCGGCTGCTAGACCATGTCATCCCATCGGCGGCTAAGGCGCGATGCGGCGTTGATGATGCCGACCATCGAATACGTCTGAGGGAAATTACCCCAGAGCTCGCCCGTGGCGGTATCGACATCCTCGGAGAGCAAGCCGAGCTTTGTGCGATGCGCGAGGACTGTTTCGAACATGGTGCGCGCTTCCTCATGGCGACCGATGCGGGAGAGCGCGTCGATGTGCCAGAAGGTGCAGGCGGTAAATGCAGTCTTGGGCGTTCCGAAATCGTCAGCGGCACGGTAGCGGTAAACATGGTGCCCTTCGCGCAATTCTTCGTCGATCCGTTCGACAGTTGCGATGTAGCGCGGGTCCATCGGATCAATGAAGCCAATTTCAGCCATCAGCAGGACTGACGCATCGAGCGCCTCACCGCCGAATGCACCCGTGAACGCATTTCGTTGCTCGCTCCAGGCTTTTTGGAGGATCACATCGCGCATCTCATCAGCGCGATTGCGCCAGAGCGTGACCCGGTCATCAAGCCCCAGCTTTTCCGCGATACGTGCGAGCCGGTCACACGCAGCCCAGCACATGATTGCCGATGAAGTATGCACCGCCTCTCTGCCGCGATACTCCCAGATGCCAGCATCTGGCGTGTCGTAGATCGTGTAAGCACGCTCCCCGACCTGTTCGAAGTGTTCGAATTCGAGAGGCCCCGCAGTGGCTGTAAGACGTTCATCGAAAAAGGCCTGTGATGCACCCAGGATAACGTGACCGTACACATCATGCTGGACGTGTTCGGCGGCCTGATTGCCGAACCGGACTGGGCCCATACCGCGATAACCCGGCAAATGGCCCGGCACTTCTTCTGTCAGGTCGTTTTCCAGCGCGATGCCGAAAACAGGCTGGATGTGGCCACCTTTCGTATGCGCGACAGTGTTGCGGAGATAGCCGAGATAGCGCTCGAGCGTTCCGACGGCGGATAAGCGATTAAGGGCGGTAACGGTGAAGTAGGCGTCCCGTAACCAGCAGAAACGATAATCCCAGTTGCGTTCTGATCCTGCGTGTTCCGGTATCGAGGTGGTCAGTGCGGCAACAATGCCACCGGTTTCTTCATAGACGCACAGCTTCAGCGTAATTGCGGCGCGTATCACCGCTTCCTGCCACTCCGGCGGCGTAGCAAGACGGCGAGACCAGTCCTGCCACATTGCCGAGGTCCGATTGAGCCAATCCTGCGCCATAACGCCGACACCGTCGGACAGCGACTCATCTGGTCCGAGGATGAAGCTGATTTCCTGATCGAGCACGAATTCCCGGCCATCAACGATGTAAGACACCGGGGCATCGGTCGTAACGCGGAAGCCGACGGATTCGTTCTGAAACCGGATATGGGAGACACCGCGCCGGGGCTCGATCGTGGTTGCGCCCTTGCCGCATTCGGCATTGAGGCGAACGCGGATGGTCGGCATGCCGCTGAGCGGGCGCACGGTCCTGATTGTGGACGTCGGACGAAAGACACGGCCCTTGTCGTAAAACCGCGGTGCGAAGTCCGTGATCAGGATAGACGAGCCATCTTCGGCCGTGATCACAGTCTCGAGAATGGCCGTGTTTCTGCGGTAGCTCTGTTCGGTCTTGGTGGCACCTTGCAGATCAATGGCAAATTCACCGCCGCCGCCGAGAAGCGCATTGAAAACAGGCTCGCCATCCAGCCGCGGCAGGCAGAGCCAAACGATCGCCCCCGCTTCATTTACAAGGCCCGCAACGGTGCCATTTCCGACGATTCCGAGTTCAAGGGAGGGGCTCATCGCGACGCTTTCAGCCATTGCCAAACCTCTTCTGTATTTTCCAGCCGGTGCGGCGCGACCGTCTCGCCGTCGCCAACCTTTATTGCTACTCCGCCAAGCTCAAGCACCACCGCCATGGCGTCCTCATCCGTTGCATCGTCGCCGATAAAAACGGGCTTACGGCCCTTGAACGGTATGGCCCGCATAAGCGTGCGGACCGCTACGCCTTTGTTTGCTGAGTCCGGTTTTGCCTCAAAGACCATTTTTCCGCTTTGGAGCCGATATCCGGGCTCCTTATCGATCAGCGCATGCAACGCAGCAGCGAGGATGTCTTTGGCCTCGGGCGCGGCGCGGTAATGGATTGCGATGACGCCGCCTTTCGGTTCCATCCGCGTCCCTGGATGATCTGCGCAGATGGCTTCAATCGCAAGGAAAAGCGCTGAAGGGGCCTGGATTTGGTTTTCGGCAGGCGCCTCGGATGGACCACAGATTTCAAGGCCGTGACTGCCCGCACGCCAGAGGCCTAGTGGTGTGCGCTCGGTGAGATCACGCACGTCCCGACCGCTGACCATGGCCAAGGCCCCGCCGAGCTTGTCGGCGAGCGCCAGGAGCACGGCAGCGCCGCCGTTGGGCAAAGCCACGGCATCCGGATCATCTTGCAGCGGAGCCAGCGTTCCGTCGAAATCGAGGAACAGCGCAGCGTCAGGGTCAAGCGGTTTGAGTCGCAACGGGTCAGCCATATCGAGGTGTTGAACGTGTGCAGCGTCAAACTGCAAGAGCTACGCCGCAGGCGCTTAGACGACTGCGTTGAGGTCGTCGAGGAAGAGCGTCCGCCACCAACCGATGTCCTGCGAAACGACAATATCGCGTAGGGCCTTCCATCGCAGGCGGCGCTCTTCAACGGGCATGGTCAATGCGAGATAAATCGTCTCGGCGAGTTTGCCGCGGTCATGCGGATTAACGACCAAGGCCGAGGTCAATTGCTCTGCAGCCCCTGCAAACTCTGACAATATGAGGACGCCAGGGTCCTCTTCGTCTTGCGCCATGACAAATTCCTTGGCGACGAGATTCATCCCATCGCGCAGAGGCGTCACAAGCCCGACCCGAGCAATTCGGAACAAGCCAGCGAGTTCGTCGCGGTCATAGGATCGTGCCAGATAGCGTAGCGGAATCCAGTCCAAATCTCCGTGATCACCATTGATGCGGCCGGCAAGCCGGTCGAGTTCGATTCGCAATTCGCGGTACTCATCGACCTTAGATCGCGAAGGCGGTGCGATTTGCGTCACGGAGACTTTCCCATGCAGCTCAGGATGGGAGTCAAATAATTCTCCGACCGCTTCGAACCGCTGAGGTAGGCCTTTGGAGTAGTCCATGCGATCGACGCCAACGACCAGAGAACGCTCCCCAAGGAAGCGTCCGATCCGATCAGCCGCGGTTTGCGCGGTTTCGCTATTTGCGGCGCGCTTGAAGCTCTCCGCATCGATGCCGATAGGGTATGCCTTGGCTTTTGTTGTGTGGCCGAACGCTTTGATCGTGCCATTCTCACCAATCTCTGCCTTGCACTCCTCCACGAGGTAGCGCGCAAAGTTTGATCGGTCCGTTTCGGATTGAAAGCCAATGACGTCGTAGGCGCACATGGCGCGGGCGATCCACTGGTGTTCCGGCACGGCACGGAAGATTTCCGGGGCGGGAAACGGAATGTGGAGGAAAAATCCGACAGGCCCGTCCCAGCCTGCACGGCGCAAGCAGTCCGCCATCAGCAGGAAATGGTAGTCGTGCACCCAGACCGAGTCGCCCACCTGCAGCCGGCCCTGAACGAGTGTGGCGATACGCTGGTTCACGGCTGCGTAGGTGTTGAAGGTGTCGCTGTCGAAGGTTGCGAGGTCGATCCTGTAGTGAAAAACCGGCCACAGAACGCTATTCGCATATCCGAGGTAGAAGCCGTCATGCTCGTCTTCGGAGAGGTCTGTCAGGAGGAATTCGACACCATCATCGGCAAATACCTGCGCCCCGCGGGGTGGCTCCTGGACGACCTCGCCGGACCATCCCGCCCAAACACCGCCGGTCGACTTAAGGGATTCCCAGACGGCGACGGCTAGCCCCCCTGCCCGCGCGCGCGGATCTGCGGCTGTCCGGTTCGAAATCGCTATGAGGCGGCCCATGTATGATCAACACCCGTTGCAACACATGGTTGCACATAGACCGCATTGCATCGAACAGGACAATCGCCAGCAAACGAAAAGGCACCGTTCCAGAACCAACGCGCGAAAATAGGGCGGGTTGTGTGGCTGGAAGCATGGTACCGCCTCCCCGGTTCGAACGGGGGACCTCTAGATCCACAATCTAGCGCTCTAACCTACTGAGCTAAGGCGGCTTACCAAGGCGCTGACATACGCAAAGCCGCTCGCCGGTTCAAGCGGGCTTGCGCTGAACCTTTGTGACCCGATAAGGCGAAAGCTGGAGCCGCCGCTTGAGGAAATCGAAAATGACCGATGCCATACGCCTTCAGGTGCAGTCCCCACTCGCGGAAATCATCCTCGACAAGCCTGAGAAACGGAACGCTTTGTCGGTAGAGATGTGGGCAGCGATCCCAGACCTGATTGCAGCAGCCACTCAGGACTCAAACATTTCAATCGTGGTCATTCACGGCGGAGCGTCAGGTGCCTTCGCTGCGGGAGCCGATATTTCTGAGTTTGCGGAGATTTATGCGACGCCAGAATCCGCTGCAGCTTCAGGCAGAACAATCGCGCAGGCACTGAACACCGTTGAGACGTGCCCTAAACCCGTCCTTGCAGCGATCGACGGCGCGTGCGTTGGGGCCGGCGTCAGCCTCGCCATGGCAGCGGATTTGCGCATCGCCAGCGCGAGCGCACGGTTCGGCATCACACCCGCGCGACTGGGCTTGGTTTATCCCGCCGGCGATACGCGCCGCCTCCTGGCCGCGATCGGACCAGGCGCTGCAAAGGATCTTCTCTTTACAGGACGGATCGTCGGAGCCGAGGAGGCGCTTAGCATGAGGCTGATCGACCGGCTGGTAGACACGCCAACGGCCATCGAGGCGGCGCGTGCGCTCGCAGGCGACATTGCTTCGGTTTCCCAATGGTCAACCCGGGCTATCAAGGCGATGATAGCCGGGCTGAGCAATGGCTGGGCGGACGATAGCGACAATGCTCAGGCACTCTTTCTCGAAGGCTTCTCAAACGCAGATTTCGAGGAAGGACGTGATGCCTTCCTCCAGAAACGGCCTGCGAAATTCACGATCCGCTAGGCTGAATACGCCGCGGCGAGGTCAGGGTCCTTGGCCGCGACGAGGTCTGCAAGGTCAGCGATCACTTTCGCCTGCTTCCAGGTCGCATCGTCCTGCATTTTGCCGTCGAGCATGGCAACGCCCGTCCCGTCTGGCATCGCCTCAAGAATGCGTCGGGCAAACTTCACTTCATTGGGATCGGGCGAGAATACTGTTTTGGCAATCGCAATCTGATTGGGGTGGAGGCTCCATGTGCCAGCGCAACCAAGAAGGAACGCATTTCGGAACTGCTGCTCACAGGCCGCGAGATCCTTAATATCACCGAATGGCCCGTAGAAGGCGTTGATCCCGGCCATACGGCAAGCGTCGACCATTTTGGCAATGGTGTAGTGCCATGGATCCTGCTGGGCAGCGATGCGGGGTGCGGTCTCGTCTTCATGGGGGTCTTCTATGACGCGGTAGAAGGGATGACCGCCGCCAACGCGCGTCGTTTTCATTTTCCGGCTTGCCGCAAGGTCAGCCGGCCCCAGCGAGATGCCCTGCATGCGCGGGCTCGCAAGAGCAATCTCCTCCACGCGCGCAACACCCTCAGCCGTTTCGAGGATCGCGTGGAACAGGATCGGACGGCTGAGGCCCGCTTTTGCTTCAAGTTGGGCAACGAACTGGTCAGCAAAATGAATGTCCCAAGGCCCTTCAACTTTCGGCAGCATAATCACATCGAGTTGGTGGCCTGCTTTCAGGACGAGTTCGGTGACGTCTTCCGTGAACCACGGTGAATTCAGACAGTTCACACGGCTCCAGAACCCCGTGCCCTCTGCCTGCCAGTCATACATGGACGCCATTTCGACTGCGCCTGCGCGCGCTGCGTCCTTCGCGTCGGCAGGAATCGCGTCCTCCAGATTGGCGAGGATCACATCGGCTTGGTTTGCCATGTCCGGCACTTTGTTGCGGACCTTTTCGTTATGTGGCGGAACAAAGTGAATCATCCGCTCAAGCCTGACAGGAAGTTCGAGGAGCGGCTGTGGTGCGCCAATGGCGAGGGGTTTGAAGAAGTTGCGCGGCGTCTTCTGGCTCATGGCGTCAGTCCCTTTTGTAACGAAGCGCACGGTAGTCCGGCCCGTTGAGAGGTCAATCGCCCTTGCCGCCACCGCTGAACATCGGTCTTATCGCCCCAGGCCGCAGATATCGCGGCGCATGGGAGGACTGTACGGTGCAATACGAAGACGTTGTTCAAGGCCGGCGCAGCATTCGCGGCTATCTCGATAAGCCGGTTCCCAAAACGCTGGTGCGCGACGTCCTGCAATTGGCGATGCGCGCACCAACCTCGCTGAACACGCAACCCTGGAACTTTTATGTGGTCTCCGGCGATGTGCTCGACCGCATCAGAGCGGGCAATGTTGAGCGTAACTTGGCAGGCGTTCCGGACAGCCGCGAATTTCGGGGCGGCCCAGGATATGAAGGCGTGCACCGGGAGCGCCAAATCGGGATCGCCAAACAGCTCTTCGCAGCCATGGGCATTGAGCGACACGACAAGCCAGCGCGGCAAGACTGGGTTTTGCGCGGCTTTCGGCAATTTGATGCGCCTGTCTCGGTTGTTGTGACCTATGACCGCTCGATCCATGGCAGTGATATTGCGCCATTTGATTGCGGTGGAGTCGTGAACGCGTTGGTGAACGCCGCTTGGTCAAAGGGCTTGGGCTGCGTCATCAACAGTCAGGGCATCATGCAATCGCCAGTCGTGCGGGAACATACCGGTATTCCCGATGATCAGGTGATCATGATATGCGTTGCGATGGGATGGCCAGATGACACTTTCCCGGCAAATGCTGTGGTCTCAAATCGCAAAAGCGTAGACGAGGCCGCAACCTTCCTGGGGTTCGAAGACTAACGTTGCGCCAATGGATGGGCAGTTTCGAGGAGTTCCTGCAATTCGTCTGTGAGCACGTGCGTATAAATCTGAGTGGTGGATATGTCAGCGTGACCGAGGAGCGTTTGCACGCTGCGGAGGTCTGCTCCGCCCTGTAGAAGGTGGGTGGCATATGCATGGCGCAGGGCATGTGGGTGAACACGCTCCGCCGCAATCCCAGCTTCAAGCGCAAGGGATTCGAGCAACTGCCCAAGCCGCCGACGAGTCAAATGCCCGCTCTTACCGCGCGACGGAAAGACAAAGCCCGAACCGGCGGCCTTTGCGTCCTTGGATTGTATCGCACGCTCAGCCAACCACAGTTCCAGCGCAGAGAGGGCGTGATTTCCAAGCGGGCACAAACGATCCTTGTCCCCTTTCCCGCGCACAATGATATCGCGCGTCTCCCAGCGTCCATTCTTACGGCGCGGGAGCGCCCCCATCGTCAATGATACAAGCTCAGTGGCGCGCAGCCCCGCACCATAAAGCAGTTCCAGCAGACAGGTCATGCGCACATCATCCACTGCTGCCTCGATGAGGCGCGCAACTTCTTCGCGGCTCAGGACGTCTGGCACGGCGCGCGATGTCCGAGGCCCATCAATCTGAGCCGTAGGATTATCCTTGCGATCCCCTTCCTCAAAGAGAAAGCGAAAGAAGCGCTTCACGGCAGACAGTTTACGTGCGGAGGTCGTCGCTGCCATGCCGCGCGCCGACAAGTCCCTTAGCCAGGCGGCGAGATCGCGACTGTCTGCTAAGACCAGCCCGCCGGACAGAAACTGAGAGGCGTCCTGCAAATCTCGCCTATAGGCGTCGAGCGTGTGTGGCGAAGCTGAGCGATCAGCGCTCATCATTTCTAAAAACGCATCGATTCGGGCAAAGTCTGACATGCAAATTGTATAGGCGAGACGTCTAACCCAGCTCTTAACGCGCTGGAGCCGCGCCTAGCCCGTTTTTCGCCAGTACCGAGTCGCTTCGAGCGCCAGTTGCCGGGCCGTGTCCTCAGCGCCTATCTCCCCTAACGCGGACAAGAACAGCGTCATCTCAGCCGGGTTGATGCGCCCCGGCTCTCCCCGCGTCGCAGCCAGAATAGCGATCACAACTTCGCCGGCGGCACCGGCTTTCGCCGCGGCTGACAATCGAACCTCGTCCCAAGTCGACAGAGCTTCCCCACTCTCATCGCGCTGTGCGGCGATCAAGCGCCTTGCTTCAAGCGGTAACGGATGACCGAGCGCCGTCCACAGCGCGACCATCCTGGCGGCAGCCCGCTTCCGCGTTGTGTCAGACGCTGTGTCGACAAGCCGCTCAGCCACCGATCTGATAGAGGCGGAGTCGATTTCCGTTTCTGCCATGAGGATCAAACCATCGAGATAGGCCTGCTCAAAAGCATCTGCTTCGGGACCGCCCTCAACTTCGACACCCAGCGCCCAGGTCTTTGCGACGCTGAGATCGCCAGCTGCGATCGCTGCCCGGGTAAATTCGGGCGCATACCGAGCCGTGTCGGTAGATTGCGGAAGCTCATCCAACAAGGGAAGAAACAGACGCGATACAGCGCTGTAACGCGCTGCGTCCGTCGCGCCCGAACGAAGGGCAGCAGACAAGGCGCGGGCCTTGTCTAAAGTGTCAGCGCCAGAATCTTCTCCCGCAATGAAGGCACTCTCAACGGCGTTGCCAGGGCGAAACCCGTCCTGAGCCAGCAAGGCGCGATAGGCGCTGCGGTGGTCATCGGCGCTTAGAATACCGGCTTCCGCCGAGACGCCTGCCGCGATAACCCGCAGCTCCGGCGCTAGACTGTCCCGCCGAGCCATTGCCGCCGCGAGATCAGGCCGGGCAGAAATGATGGCATTGCGGGGCGGCTCAAGGCCGGCCTTGGTCGACAGGGCGAGGTCCAACCCAGAGTCGAAGCGCGCCTCTGGTTTCGCAGGAATGTCACCTGACGCAGCGAAAGCGGCGTTGAAAAACCACGGATCATCGACACCCTCTGCCTGCGCAAGCTCAGTCGCAAGTTCAGCGCCGCGCGTATCATTTTTCAGCACGGCGCAAACAGCACGCAGCTTGATCCAAAAATCGCCGGTTTTCGCGATGCCAAGGAGATTTCGGCAGGCATCAGCTTCATTTCCGAGCGCCAGCTGGAGATCGACCGCGATCGATCGCGGATCGAGATCGCCGCCGTCCACATTGTCCAGTGCCGTATACAAGGCGGCAGCGGCTTCTGCTTCACCAAGCTCGAATAGTATGCGAGCTCGCTCTGCGAGAAGCTTCTCCGCAGCATCTCCGCGGGGTTTTGCTGCGGGTGAGACGACCACGCGGCGGAGGATTGTGCGCTCGGCCGGAGTGAGGCGGCTGGTGCGCACGTTAGCCATCAGCGGAAGGAGGTCTTCGGCCGATGACGCCCGCCACATATTGGTCGGCATCGCCGCTTCGCCGCACTTCAGGAAGCCCAATCCCCATGGATCAACAGCACCGAGCCCGCCTTCCTCGACCTGTGCAAGTGCGGCCCCGGCGACAACCCAAGCGGAGAATAAGCTCGTCAGCGCTTTAGAGAACACCGTCTACCTCAAGGCGAATCTCACCTGATTCGGGCTTGCCTTTCGTCGCCTGCCCGCCGAGCCATGCCGCAACCCCAACAATCAGAGCCGCAAGGATTACGATCAATATCAACCACTTACGCATGAGAAATCCACCTCTTTCGATCTCGACCGCGTCGGAACGCTCGATTGCCCCCGTTTGTGTCACCATATAGGACGGTCCTAGAGGAGCCGGAAAGACCATGGGCGCAGACACGCAGCCAATCGACAAACCTCAGCCATCGTCTCTTCCCTTCCAGACCAGGACCGTTGCCCTTGTCGGGCTCATGGGCGCAGGTAAATCAACCGTTGGGCGACGGCTGGCGGTTCAGCTGGGTCGACCATTCTACGATAGCGACAGCGAAATAGAGAAAGCCGCTGGCCGCTCGGTCGCAGAAATCTTCTCTACCATGGGTGAGGAAGAGTTCAGACGGGGCGAGAAAGCTGTGATCAAGCGTCTGGTCCAGCAGCCGCCACATGTTCTTGCCACCGGTGGGGGTGCGTATTTGGACGAAGAAACGCGAGATGAATTGCGCGCGCACGCGATAACGGTCTGGCTCAATGCCGATTTCGATACGCTTTGGAAGCGGGTTTCTAAGCGCGGGCACCGGCCATTGCTCCGCACCGAAAACCCGCAAGAACGACTCGCAGAGCTTTTGCAGGCACGCAAACCGTACTACTCGCAAGCTGATCTCATCGTAGAGAGCCGGGACGGGCCGCACATGGATACGGTCCGCTCAATCATGAAAGCGCTGGAGGCGTGGACAGCCAAATGACGTCCGCCATGGAACGTACGGCCCGGGTCGATCTCGGCGCGCGCAGCTATGACATCGCGATTGGCCCAGGCCTGTTATCGACCCCAGGTCAGCATTTGCTGCCACTGGTCAGCCGCCCGCGCGTTTTTGTGCTTACAGATGAGACTGTCGGCAAGCTCCACTTGGCTAAATTTAGCAAGGCGCTCTGCGACACCGGACTGACAGTACATGAACGAAAGATTCCCGCAGGCGAGAACTCGAAGTCGTTTTCTGAGCTTGAAGGGACGCTGGCATGGCTCTTGGAGGCGGGTGCGGATCGAAGTGACCTGCTGATCGCCTTCGGCGGCGGTGTCATTGGCGATTTAGCCGGCCTTGCAGCGTCGCTCATGAAGCGCGGCATGGCCCTGGTTCAGATTCCGACGACCCTACTGGCGCAGGTAGACAGTTCAGTTGGCGGCAAGACAGCAATCAATACAGCCCACGGCAAGAATCTTGTTGGTGCATTCTATCAACCGAAGAAAGTCCTCATCGATACGAACCTGCTGGAGACACTTCCCGTTCGGCATCTGCGCGCAGGATATGCCGAGATCGTCAAATACGGACTGATTGACGACGCGCCCTTCTTTGAATGGCTTGAGGTCAATGGTTCAGCAGTCATTGACCGGGATCCCGTCGCACTGTCTGAGGCGATAGAACGTTCCTGCAACGCCAAGGCGCGGATCGTTGCCGCTGACGAACGCGAAAGCGGTGTACGCCAGCTTCTGAATCTCGGACACACGTTTGCTCACGCCTTGGAAGCCGAAAATGGATATGCCGACACACTGCTGCATGGCGAAGCGGTCGGATGCGGCATGGCGCTCGCGCTCAGATACTCCGCGCGAGCGGGGCTGATGGAGCGGCAAGATGCCGAGCGAGCGATACGCGTGCTCAAGGAAGGCGGCCTGATAACAGATATGCGGGATCTGGATGGCGGGCCATACCGCGCACCGGCCCTCGCCGACCGCATGACGCAGGACAAGAAAGCGCGGGCTGGTCGCGTCCCGCTGATCCTTGCGCGCGGCATTGGCCAGTCTTTCGTACATCCAAATGCGGACCTCGATGATGTCCGAGCATTTCTAGAAGAGGAGCGTGTGGCGCCATGATTATCGGCACCGCTGTCGCCATCATTGTGCTGCTCATGTTGTCGGGTTTTTTTTCGGGCTCGGAAACCTCGTTGACGGCTGCATCCCGCGCACGCATGCACCAGCTTGAGAAAGACGGCGATCCGCGCGCCAAATCCGTCAATCGCCTGATCTCGGATATGGAAGGCCTGATCGGGGCCATTCTGCTCGGCAACAATCTGGTCAATATCCTCGCATCGGCCCTCGCCACGAGCTTGTTCATCCATCTTTTTGGACAAGGCGGCGTCGCTGTCGCCACGGCGGTTATGACGGTGCTCGTTTTGGTATTCGCTGAGGTGCTGCCAAAGACTTACGCTATCACCCGGCCAGATCAGATGGCGATGAGCGTCGCGCGGCCGATTGGCTGGCTCAAATCCTCCGTTGGCTGGATCGTCATTGGCGTACAGGCGATCGTGTCGGTCACGCTCAGGGCACTCGGCGTCAAAGAGGCTGGCCTGGCCGCAACCGCCGACGAGGAAATCCGCGGCGTCGTCGATCTGCACCACCAGGAGGGCGGTATGCTCGAGGCCGACCGTCACAGGGTCGTCGGCGCACTCGATATCAAGGACATGACTGTCGAAGAGGTCATGATCCACCGCAAGAACATAAACATGCTCGATGCGGACCTCCCGATCCGGGAGCTGGTCATGCAAGCTCTCGAAAGCCCCCATACGCGATTGCCGCTCTATCGGGGCGATCAGGAAGAGATCATAGGTGTCTTGCACGCCAAGGACTTGCTACGGGCTATTGCACCGATGGGCGGCGACTATTCCGGCCTGAAGATTGAAGACGTGTACACTAAGCCCTGGTTCGTACCTGAGACGACACCGCTTGAAGAGCAACTCAACCAATTCCTAAATCGCCGCAACCACTTTGCGCTGATCGTCGACGAGTACGGTGCCCTTCAGGGGCTCGTTACGCTTGAGGACATCCTGGAAGAAATCGTCGGCGATATCCGCGATGAGCACGACGTGCTCGTGCAAGGGGTGCGACCACAGCCTGACGGCGCAGTGAATGTTGATGGCTCGGTGACAATCCGGGACCTGAACCGGGCTACAGGCTGGTCCCTGCCTGACGAAGAGGCCGTCACGGTGGCGGGGCTCGTTATCCATGAAGCGCAGGCGATCCCGGATCCGGGCCAACGCTTCGTTTTCCACGGTCACCGGTTCGATATCCTGCGCCGAAACCGCAACCAGATTACGGGCCTTCGAATCTACCCGATGGAGCCAGACCCCGAAGCCTGACTTGCTGGTTCACGGCGCAACAGGCGTTGCACCAGGACGTCCCGGGGGGGAGGCGGCGCCGCGTTTACAGCAGAATAGAGGCGTCGGTCGATGAAGTGACCCGTGAGCGCCAGGCCGTCAGCAAGATCGCCAGGCCGAAGCGGCGCCGAGGCGCTAATCAGGAATTCTGGCAGCCTGAAAAGTCGGTCGACATAATCGGCCGCTTCCGATCCCCGTACCGCGCGCCCCGTCTTAGGGGACACATGCGTCAACCCATCATTTTCGCCTGACAGGGCGCATGTCGACACATCCAGGCCGAAGCCAAGCGCTGAAAGCAATCCAAACTCCCAGCGCACATAAAGAGCAGGCCAAACGTCCTTGAGGTCCAGCGCATCGAGAAAGATCTCAGTTGCCTCAAACAGCGCTGAACCAGCGGCGTCGCCGTCGTCCAGGCTTGTCCTCAAGAGCGCCGTCACTGCAGATATGGCCGCAAGTGCATCGGGAATATCGAGGTAGTGTGCAGCGCGCGATTTTGCGATTTCAGCGACGTCGAAGCGTCCGAGCTGCTCTTCCAAGCGCGCTGTCCAGCTCAGATGCAGCGAATTGCCGGGTTCGTACTGCGATCGTTTCCTGCGCGATGCACCGCCATGGACAAGTGCTGACCGCCTTCCCCTTGTGCGTGTCAGCACGTCGAGGATAAGTCCGCCCTCTCCGAACCGGCGACCGCCCAGAACTATGGCGTCATCGGTCCAATTCATTGGCAAGGGCCATCGCTAGACATCGAACTGCAGACCGAGTCCTTCATAGCGCTCGCGTTTTTCCTGCCAGCGCTCATCGACCTTCACGAACAGGAACAAGTGAACCGGTACGCCCAATGTATCCGACAAGTCCTCGCGGGCAGCCTTGCCGATCGCTTTGACGACCGAGCCGCCCTTTCCCAGCACCATGGATTTATGGCTTTCGCGACCAACGATGATGACCTGTTGGATGCGCACTGAGCCGTCAGCTTTTTCTGTCCAATCCTCGGTTTCAACCGTGAGCTGATAGGGCAGTTCCTGATGCAGCCTGAGCATCAGCTTCTCACGGGTGACCTCTGCAGCGAGAACGCGCATGGGGACATCTGCTGTCTGATCGGGATCGTAAAGTGGTGGTCCTTCGGGCATACGGGCGGCAAGCGCTTCGGCCAGTCGCTCAACACCATCACCGTTCTCCGCTGAGATCATGAAAATCTCATCGTACGCCCCCTGCTCGCCCAGCTCGGCGATGATCGGCAGAACCTGCTCATGGGGAAAAAGGTCTATTTTGTTGAGTGCGGCATACACTCGGCGACCCGTGGTCTTGAGCTGTTCCATAACGAGGCGGTCATCGACGAGCGACTTCACCAGCGCTGGGGTGGTATCACCCATTTTCTCCGCCACCCACGCCGACGCATCGATGAGATGAACAACCGCATCGGCATCATCGGCACCGCCCCACGCAGACTGGACCATTGCCCGATCAAGGCGACGCTTGGTCTTGAAGATGCCCGGCGTGTCGACCAGGACGATCTGCGCATCGCCATGGTGAGCAACCCCTCGAATCGGAAAGCGCGTCGTCTGCACTTTATGCGTCACGATGGCGACTTTTGCGCCCACCAGACGGTTGGTCAGCGTTGATTTTCCAGCATTGGGCGCGCCGATTATTGCGGCAAACCCGGCCCGTTTGATCTCAGTTTCATTCATTCCGGATCGACCTGCTCAAGGATGCGCTGGGCGGCAAGACGTTCCGCGTCCTGTTTTGAACTTGCCTCCGCCTCAGCGGTCGCGCCATCAATCGCCGCGCGCACTGTAAACACCGGCGCATGGTCAGGACCTTTGCGTCTGACGACGCTGTAGCGCGGCGCGCTGCCGGTGTTCGCTTGGGCATATTCCTGTAGCCTCGTTTTAGGGTCCTTTGCCCGTTTGGGAGCCGATTTGAACTGCTCAGCCCATGCGCGTTCGATGAACTTACGGGCGTCGCTCAACCCACCGTCGAGATAAATCGCCGCAATCAGCGCTTCACACATATCGCCAAGCGTGCTGTCGCGTCCCCGCCCGCCGCGCTCGACCTCATTCGGTGCCATCACGATATGTATACCAAGACCAAGACTGCGAACCGCAGTGGCGCAGGCTTCCTTTCGGACGAAGCGATTAAGTCGCGGAGCAAGCGCGCCCTCACGCTCTCCGGGCCTTCGCTCGAATAGGCGTTCAGCGA
>JBCBWQ010000120.1:0-8230 GCA_039817025.1 Pseudomonadota bacterium
ATGCGCGCCGTTTCCGCGCCCTAGTGATTGATAATGGTCTGGGCAAAAGGGATTTTTAGGAGCCGGGTTTTGTCTTATCTTTGAACGACCGGTCGGGTGAAAGCAGGTGCGAGGCAGCGGTCACAACGCCGCACGTGCAAAAGAATGCTGCGTAAGCAAAGATGGAAAAACCAAGGTCAGCAAAGTCCGCGTCTGAGTTGTCGGATCTAACTGCAGCGAATTTACAGTTTCGGTTTGGGCCAAATCCGCGCTGTCGAACGGCTGCTTCGATGACATGCGCCCCACCGCGACAAGGAAACTGCCGCAGATGCGAACCGATGCTTCGTCAGCGAAGGCCGAAAATCCAAAGGCTGGAGAGTCCGCATGAAGTCTGTTCGCAACTCACGTGGAGAATGGCTGGTGAGTAGGCGAGCTTAGGCCCCCCGTAGTTCTATCTCGTCAGCCACGTTAGACCTGCAAGCCGGTACTAGTATGACGGTCCCGCAATGTGAGTTTTGGCTTGGCTGAATAAACGCGGGAAAGCTCGATACTGCCGTCTTTTGCGATCAGTTCGGCGCATTTCTAGAACGCGTTTTCTTCTCTGTGCCCCTCGGTGTGTTTGGGGCGGCTTAACGCGGCTCAACTGATCTCCTCGCGTTTTTTTCTCGCTGCAATCTCCGGGACCTGGCCCGTCTGACGGGCGTGCGCTGCGCACACCCCCTTCAAGCGGAACTTTCCCCTGACCGCTGATGCGGCCATTCCTCGCGAAACAAAGTTCCGCCTGACAGCCGCTCCGGACGGCTCCGGTCTTTTCTTGCATCGAAAACGAGCGGAGATCGACATGACCCGCTACTACACCGTTACCACGCCCGAGACGGGCCGCGACGACAAGACCCGGTTCCACAAGATCGGCGTCGCCTTCCCGCAAAAGCCCGATGCGAAATCCTTCCTGACAATCCAGCTCTTCGCCATCCCCGTGAACGGCCAGCTCGTCCTTTTCGCGCCGAAGCCCGACGGGCAGGGCGACGACCCGGAGCTCGTCGCATGAGCAGCTTCTCGGGGCAGTGCGCGCTGTCCCGGTCCTTCCCAATCGACATCCCCGAGGAGACCTCCCATGGAGCTTTTACCGCACACCGTCCGCGAACAACTCGCCGAGAACGGTCGTATCAATCAGGCCCGCATCGCGGCGGGCGAGGACACGATCGACTTCGAACCGGTCGTCAAATTCTTCACCCCCGATGCCGGGGCAACCTGGCTTCTTACCGAGATCGATCCCGAGGACCCGGACATCGCTTTTGGTCTCTGCGATCTGGGGCTGGGTTTCCCCGAGATCGGATCGGTGCGCCTGAGCGAACTCTGTGCCGTCCGGGGACGTCTTGGGCTGCCGGTCGAACGGGACCTGCACTTCACGGCCAACGCGACGCTGAGCACCTATGCCGAGCGTGCCCTGCAGGCCGGAGGGATCGTGGCATGAGCACCAATATCTCCCCTGATCACATGAGCGCCTTTGAGGCGCTGACTTCTGGCCGCTTCGAGAACTTCGCCCTGTTCTCCTGCTTCGTGGATGGCACGCCTGCTGCCGCCATCGTTGCTGCCACCCGGACCAACGATCCCAACTCAGAGGTCCAGATCACACCCTTATTCGTCAGCGTGACGGACACCATGGTGGTGACCGATCATGAAGGTGTCCCGGCTTGACCCAACTTGGGTGGGCCGCACTTTGCGGTCCATTTATCTCGGACATTGCTGCTTGGCTTGGGGAGGATATGCAAGGTGGGGTGCCGCGACATGCGGCGCTCTTTGACGGGTCCTCATGATTGATCCAGGGCTGGCGGCCCCTCGCGTGCCCGATGCCTGCAGCATCGGACCTGACCCATGATACCTTAACGTTAGCGACTCGGCGTGATTTCGCGCAATGGCATGGTGCGCAATACGACAAATTGCGCAAAGTTACGAATTGATATATCCCTGAGGATGAAATGAAAGGGACGTTGGCAGGATATGCCAAATGTCTGCGACTTTTGTCCGAGGGGTCTGAGACGTGGCTAAGGGACGCCCGAAACGCCTGAAACTCGAAGAGCGGATCGCGCTGGCGCGGCGCTATCATGCAGGGGAAACGCCCAAGGTGCTGGCAGAGGCCTACAGTGTCTCGAGACGGCACGTGACGCGGATTGCCAAGGAAGAGAAGGGGGAGGGTCAGGAGGTGCGCGATCCGTCCATCGCGGTGAGTTTCCGCACGGTACAGTCCGATCTCAACGCCTTCGATGCCGAATGGCAGGACCTTGGGTTTGCGAGCCGGAGCCAGGCCTTGCAGGCGATGGTGCGGGCGCGGTGTGGGGGGCTGTCGCTGATGCAGAGGGACCTGCAGGCTTTCTCGGAGACGGTGCAACGGGCACAGGATCTGTCGGACGCCGCGCGTGTTCTGGCAAAGGCGGTCCATCGCGGACAGGTGCACCTTGCGATGGCTGATCGTCAGCTCCTGTCAGATCTTCTCGAGCTGGCTCAGGGAACGCATCGTGACCTCGCATCCTTGAAGGTGGCGGCGCATCGGCGACGCGGCGAGGGGTGGGCTCCCACGAAAACGTTTGCCAAAACAGAAGGCGGAGAGGTCCTGACAGAGCGCTCCGATTTGGAGCAGCCTGACTCTTCGCTGCCGCCCGACAACTCTGAGACGCGCAAGTCGATCCCTTCAATAGGTCTACAAACTTGGAGCGCTGGTGATGTCTGAGCCATTGGCCCTCTATCATGCCGTGATGGGCAAGCTCTGGGAGACAGATCGTATTCAGGGGCAGCGCCAGGCGCGGGTGGAGGCGCGTCTTGCGGGTCGACGGCAGGGGCGCAGCTATCAGCGCACCGGACGCGCCTCTGCGCGCAACCTGCTCAAGTCTGCGATGCCCGAGAGCCGGGCCGCGGTCTTCAAACGGATCAGGGCAGGGGGCTGCAAGACGCGGGCGAGCCTTGGCAACCAGCTGGCTTATGTGAACGACAAGGCGGTCTACAGCTACTCCACGATGACCAACCCTTTGAGTGGCGAGGCAATCCTTACCGAGGACCAGAAGGCCGAGATCGTCGAGGCCTGGTCGGAGACGTGGCGTGGGACGACGAAGCTGGGATTTACTTCGCATATGCTGCTCTCGTTCCCGACGGATGTCAGCGTGGATCAGGTCCGCGACATCACCCTCGACTGGGCGGAGCATTTCTTCGAGAGCGGAGATTTCGGCGATCAGTGGGATTACGTGCTCAGCGTGCATGACGACCGGGCGCACAAACACGCGCATATCATTCTCAACAATCGCGGCCTCAACAACGGGACCTGGTTCTCTTGCTGGGCCGAGGGCGTGATGTCGCCGCAGCTCATGCGTGAGAAGCAGGCCGAGATTGCTGAACGCTACGGCATCGTCCTGGAAGCCACGACCCGACTGGAGCGCGGCATCTTCGACAAGGCGCCGGGCATCGAGGAGATCTACCGGGCCAAGGAAGAAGCGCGCTTGCCGCGCGAGATCGCGCTGACAGGGCAAGAGCGGGCAGTTGCCAAGGCGCAGGTAGTTGCCTTCGCGAAAGACTATCGGGACCTCGCGGACGTGCTCGATTACATGGACCATAAACACCTCGCCTATGCGATGCGCCGCATGGCGACCACGCTGGGCGCGTCCGGCCCGCTCGGGTCCGAGACACCCCACACCTTCACCGCAGGAGAGATCGACATGGAGACCATTCGAACGGTCGGTGATGCCATCGACTATGCCGAGAAGACCATCGAAGCCTTGCGCCTCAAGGCCGAGGAACTGGACCCGATCGCGCGTCCAGCCTTTGAGACCAAGGCGGCCGATGTCGTCCGCGACCTGTCACAAATGGTGCCCGATCCAGACCTGCGCGCCCGGTTCGGGCGTGAGCTAATGGAGCCCTTCCCGCCAGGGTCCGGCGACACGCGTCTGAGCGACGCGATGTCCTCTGGTCAGGACGGCGCGCTCGAGGCTCTGAAAGCGGATGCGGCCGCAGTGGGTCTCGACGCCGACGAGCTGGTCGCGCGGATCGAGGCGGGCGGCACCACGAATTATGGACTTGCGCAGGATTGGGTGGAGCGCGACATGGCCGCCGTTCTCGCCAAGGACGGCGTCGATCTCTCAAAGGCCAGCGAAGCGCAACAGAACCGGGCGCTGGAGCGGGTCGATGGCTTTATGGACCGCCTGTTGGACCGGGCCAAGGAGCTTGGTATTGCGACGAATCTCTCTCGGGCCTCAGACGAATTGCAGCTGATCGATGATGACGACCCGGGGCTCGATCCATGGCCCAACCCCTATCTGCAGGATCTGGGCGATATGCTTCGGGATGGCCAATTGTCGGACAGTCAGGAAGACACCGTCGAGCGGTCGCTCCAGGCGGAGCTCTTCAAGGCACTGGGCGAGGACGGGCTCGTGGAACTCCGGCGCGGCAATTACGAAGTCCTGGCCGAGGTGCTGCCCAATCGGATCGATCAGATCACGGTGACCCAGGAATTCCTTGAGCTGACCCACGAGCAAACGGGCGATCAGATGTTCACCGACCGCGCCGCAGCTTTGCAGCAGGACAAGGTCAATGCGATGGCCCAGGAGACCAGCCTTGAATTGCAGCGCGGCAGGGGTTTGGACACCAGCCGGGATCTGTCCCGCGATCTCGATGACGAGATCAGTTTCTGATGAGCACCCGTCTGCCTCTCTGGGCTGCCGTGCCCATGGGCTCGCTGTGCGGGGCGGCCCTCGGCACCATTGTGGCCAGTTTCTATCTCGCTTTGGCTCTCAAGACGGGAGTGACCGACTTTGATATGTTTGCGGTCTGGACCGCGAGTGCGGGACTGCGGGCAGCGCATCCCGAGGCGTTTCAGGTCGCCTTTGGCGCGGTCGGATTTGGGGCTGTTGGACTGGCAGTGCTGGCCTTCAGCTGGACCTGGGCGCGGGACCGCGATGATTACGGCTCTGCGCATTGGCAGACGAAGCGGGAGCTCAAAGCCAACGGCATGCTGCAGGCCCCGGGGACAGGGTTTGTCTGCGGCAAGCTGGGCAAACCCAATACTCAGGCACCCTTCATCTCGGCCAGCGATGTTCCGCATGTGATGATGGTGGCGCCGACCCGGGCCGGCAAGGGCGTGGGCTTCGTCATCCCAAACCTGCTGTCCTTTGCGGGCTCGGTCGTAGTGCTTGATGTGAAGGGCGAGAATTTCGAGAAAACGGCCCGGCTGCGCGCCCTCAACGGAGATGAAGTGTTCCGGTTCAGCCCGTTTGATTGGGCCAACAGCACCCATCGCTACAATCCGCTGGCCCGGATTGCCGCTGCGCCGAGTTTTGCGCAGCAATTCACTGAGGTTTCGATCCTGGCCGATCTGTTCCTCGATAAGGACAACAAGACCCTCGACACGTTCTCGGAGGCCGGTAAATCGATTTTCGTTGCGGCTTGTCTTTTGGCGATTCAGCGCGGAAGACCAACGCTTGGTGAGGTCAACAAGATCGTCACCGGCGGCGACTACAAGAACGCGCAGTATAGCGCCTATGCCGAGGAGGCGAAGGAAGCGACGGTCCGGGAGCTCTGGATCAATGCCGCAAGTGCCTCCTCCAGACTTCTGACCTCCAACATACAGGCCTTGATGACGGCCGGACTGAAGCAGTGGGACAACCCGGCGGTGCGAACAGCGACGGATGCCAGTGACTTTGAGTTTGCGGCATTCCGCAAGACACCCCATGCGCTCTACATTGCGGTCTCCGAGGATCATATCGCGACGCTGGCGCCACTTTTGCGGCTCATGTTTGCCGATCTGATCGCCAGCTTGCGATTGAACGAGCCGGGGTCAGATGAACCCTGGCCCGTCATGATGATGATCGACGAGTTCCAGCAGATGGGGGCGATGCCCTATCTCGAGCGCGCAATCCATTCGTTGGCGGCCTATGGCGGTCGCGTGGCGATGATCGCCCAGTCTCTTGCCTCGCTTGATCGCATCTACGGACCGGAAGGTCGTGAAAGCCTCGAAAACGGGGCGGGGCTCAAGCTCTACATCACACCGCGCGACCAGCGAACGGTGCGGGAGGTCTCGGCGGCCGTCGGCAGCACCACGCGCGAGGCGGTCACGCGCATGTATGGGCGCAACAAAGGCATCCTGGGGGCCACCTCTACTACATCGCGTCTGGAGGAACGCCCGCTCCTGTCCGAGACGGAGGCGCGGACTATGGACCCGGATAGCGTCATCATTCTGGCCTCGCCCCAACACCCGATCCGCGTGCAGCGCATCAAGTATTTCGAGGACCCGTTCTTCGAGCGACTGTCCGAACGACAATCCGGAAAGGACTACCCATACCCGCCGCGCGTCGAGGGGGGCGGGCCTTGGCAAGAGGAATCAGAGGCCGTACACGTGCCGCCCGCCACGAGATTTCCCGAGGGTGCTCCAACGAGCGAACGCGCCCGGCGTCGGCAGGCGCGCTCGATGCAGTCAAACAGGGACGAGCCGCGCGCAGGAATGTCCCGTCCGGAGACCCTGCGACGCGACGACCCGGTGCCGGAACGGTGGGATGAGGTGTTCAGTGAGCAGGGCGATTTCATTGATGAGTTGCTTGGGGATCGGTAGTGGGCGGATTGTGTTGAAAAACTCTACTTTCGGGTCCAATCGCCGAAATTTTTCATCGTACAGAGCGACCGGCTTCCGGCAGCAGGGGGTTCGGCCAAATTGGTGTTCCGCCACTCATGCGCCAGCTCTCAGCGCCTGAAGAACGATCTCATTCTAATTCTTGTTTTCATAGGTTTCTGCCAAGAAAATGCGACATTTGAGATTTGGAGTTTTTCAACAATATGGGCGGATTTCGGTCATTCGCCGCATAGCAGCGAGGATCTCCTGAACCGCCAAAGCGGACCTTCGACGCCACGAACCGAGGTCAGTCCTGTTTCAGGACAGTCCTTCAGGAAAGCGGCCGTCCATGAAGGTTGCCGAGGCCGCCATCCGGTGGGATTCTGCGTTCGCCCCGACGGCGGCAGAGAGCCCAAAGTGACATCATTCCGCGGCGCAGCTAATGTCCGCTCAGGTCGCTAGAAAATCGTGGACAAAAATGGCAACGGATCAAACACTCAAAGATGATTTTGAACAATATGGCCGCGTTTGGCTTAGGGATGCCGTCTCGGTTTCCGACCTTGCGCATTTGGACAAGGCTACTGCCAGCAGCACCAAAGCTGGCCAAAGGCTTGGCTCATCTGCGGCATTAGATGCGGTTCTTTCGAAGAACAGCTCCTTGCTCGCTTCGATCCAGCGGCTCGACCCAATGGCTATACCTGTCCGCACCGTCGCTTTCAATAAATCAGAAAGCGCCAATTGGGGCGTGCCTTGGCATCAAGATCGCGTCATAGCTGTTAAAGATAAGGTTGATGTTGAAGGGTATCACAACTGGACAAAAAAATCAGGTACTTGGCACTGTGAGCCGCCTGAGACCGTTTTGGATGGCATGCTGTTTGTCCGCGTTCACCTCGATGATGCGAACCAATCCAATGGCGCTATGGAAATCGCTGTTGGAAGTCACGCAGGCGGTATTGTCCCGTCGGCCCGAGCTGAAGAAGCAGCAAACACGTATCCAATCGAGGTGTGCGACGCCAAACGAGGCGACGTGCTTATTCTTAAGATGCTGACACTTCATTGTTCAAAACCCGCGACGGTCCAATTGGGACGAAGAGTCTTGCGGATTGATCTGTCTTCATCTGTGTTGCCGTTGCCCTTGTTTTGGCACGGGCAAAACACCGAAACCTGACCTTAGCCATTTGTAAGCGATTGTCTGCTCCGTCCCGCAAAATGTCAGTTCACCCGGCCCAAGGTTTTGCGACCGCAGCGAAAGTCCGAAATGACGGGCCGCGTTGCAGCATGGTACGGTGAAGGTCCGCAAGGGGCCGTGTTGTCCCGCATACCTGCCATAGTAGAGATCGGTCATTTCTCCTTGCCAAGCAGAGATGTTCTCTAAATGTTCGACCAATGCCGAGGCGATCTACACCGCAAAAAAAGACAGATGACTTAGCCTTCCCGGTGCGGCTCAAGTTCCGGATTCCGTCCCGTGGCTTAGGCCTAGCGCTCGACAGGGCATATTCATGGCTGAACAGCGAAGTTGGAGCCGGGCACTTTGCGCACCATGCAGATACGACAATAGGTGGCAGTGCGACAGCGTTCTACTTTCGTTGTCCCAGCAAGGCGCAGGCTTTCGTGGAAGCGTTTCCCGAATTGGTGCTTGCGGACGGCACTTCATCTCTCGCATAT
>JBCBWQ010000121.1:0-8216 GCA_039817025.1 Pseudomonadota bacterium
TGTAAAGGCGAGGATCAGGATCGACGCGGCGGACACGGCTGAGGCCCAGCGGGACAAGCGCGAACCCTCGCATCCGTGCGGCGGCGACTGGAGCGCCGAACCAACGCACATCATTTTCAGCATGGCGCACAGCGCCGCCGCACGCCGGCCCGTCTTTGTTGGGGGCTTGGAACGAGACCCGCAGACCCGGAGGCGTCCCCGCCGTCCGGCGTTTTGTGCTGGGTTACAGAAGGCCCGCGGCCCGCGCGAGATAGACCGCGCCGATCACCGTCACGAGCCCCTTCATCCAGCGCTTGAAATTCACATCCGTCATCCGCGCCAGCACGCGCCCGCCGAGCCATGTGCCGGTCATGGACAGCGGGATCGCCGCCGCGATCAGCCAGGCCGGCGGAAGAGCATCCGCCTCCGCCGCAAGCAGGACCGGCGCGCTCCAGAAGGCGATCTTGATCAGGTGCGCCAGAACCTGCGTCACGGATTTGGTGGCGACAATCTCCTGCCGGGTCATCGCCGTGCGCACGAAGAAGAGGTCCAGCAGCGGCCCGGCGACGCCCGCCAGCGTGTTCAGGCCAGACACAGCAGCGCCGGCGCCGAACGCATGGGCCGGGCGCTGGATATCGAGGTCGAGCCGCTCACGCGGCAGCCAGACCAGCATCGGCGTCAGGCCGAGAAGGAGAAACAAGACCCGCTTGTCCGGCTGCCAGGCGATCAGCGCCAGCGCGCCGACGCCGATGACGGATCCCGCCGCATACCGGCGCACAATCGGCCAGTCGATATCCCCGCGCAGAAGGAAGCCCCGCCAGCCATTTGACACCATCTGGATCGCCCCATGGGTGATCATCGCCGTCGACACCGGCACCAGCGCCGCAAGCACCCCCATGAGGATCAGCCCGCCCGCCATGCCGAAAATGCCCGAAACAAACGCCGTGATAAGCGTCGCGAGCAGGATGGCACTGGCAGCGAAACCGGTCATGGCGCGTCTCTGGACCGATTCGGTTGGCACCGCGCACAGACTCCCTCCACACTTGCCGAGCCAATACGGGAGTTTTGCGATGCTGAACTGGTTGAAATCCCTGTTCTCAGGTCCGCCACGGGCGCGAAAACGGGTCGATCTGGACGCGCGCCTCTCCGCGCCGGACGGCGGCCCGCTCCATGGCGAAGCAGAGTTTGAAGCCTATGATGATGGGCGCTGGTCGTTCGAGGTCGAAGTCGAGCACGGCCATGGCGGCGCGCCGGCCGGGCCGCTGGAGGCGTACCTGAATGGCACCAGCCTGGGGACTCTCAGCCTGCGCGGCGACGAGAGCGAGCTGAAGCTCTTCTCGGACACAGGAGCCCTGCCGATGGAGCCCGCCGAAGGCATGGCAATTGATGTGCGCGCGTCGGGGGCGATTGTCGTGGCCGGTACGTTCCGGCGGGACTACTGAGCGCCGGGCACAAGCCGTCCCGGATGCATCCCGTCCACATAGCCCATGAAGGGCGGGTGGATGGAATAACCGATGAGTTTGCGCACCCGGGTCGAATAGGTCGCCGCAAGCGCCGGCGGAACCGCTGCGATCATCGTCTCCAGCGGGCGCGCCCAGCCGGCGCAGTATTGGGGCGTGATGATGAGGCGTGGCGCACCGGACCGGTTCGCCCCGCCGCGATGGAGGAGCGCGCCCTTGGCGATCATCAGAGATCCCTCCGGCATGGTCGCCTTGACCGCGTCGGGGTGCGGGGAGGGGTCATGGTCCGGATCGTCCCAGTCGGCGGTCTGGAACGCTTCGGGTGCCTGGATCGCTTTGGCGTCGTCGTGGCTCCATAGATGGCTGCCAGGGATGAGCTCGGTCGCGCCATTGTCTTCGGTCGTATCGTCGAGGGTCCAGAACGTGCTGACCCCGAATGGCGGGTGCGGCTGGGGCACATGGATGTGGCCGTCGTCGGTGTGCCAGGGTTGCACGCTCTCGCCAGGCAAGAGGTTAATCGCGAGACAGGCCGACAGGAGGCAGGTGTGCCCGAGATCGGCTTCAGCGAAGGCGAGCGCCAGCGGATGTTCGGCGAGCTCTGCGAAGGCGCGGTCCTTGGCGAGGAGGGCGTAGACGCGATTGGTCTTCAGCCCCTCGAAATCGTTACGGCCCTTGTGATTGAAGTGGGGCGCGAGGGCGGTGCGCAGCCGCTCGACAGCGGACGCATCCAGGACGGATGGAAAGATCACGTAGCCGTCGCGATCGAAGTCAGCGCGCCAATCGTCGAATGCGCGCCCGCCGAGCCAGGCTTCAAGGCCGTCCATGGCCACCTCCCTTGCTGCGCGGTCTGCGCCGCGTTCCGGCGTATTAATCCCGCCGCTGGGTGGGCGTTGCAACCCCGGACGGTGCGGTACGTCTCAAGACCTCGCGCCGAAAGCGGTAAAGCTCAGCGGGCCTGCCGCCTGTCTGCGCCTCCTGTTCGCCGGTGCCTTCAACGAGGCCGGTTCGGTCTAGCGCGCGGCGAAAATTCTGCTTGTGCAGGGTCAGCCCCAGCAGGCTCTCGGCGATTTGTTGGAGCGTGGACAAAGTGAACCGTGACTGGGCGAGTTCGAACAGCACCGGACGATATTTGATCTTGCCGCGAAGGCGCGCCACGGCTGTGGCCAGGATGCGGCGATGGTCAGACGCCATGGGCCGGCCCAGCGCGAAGCCTGGGGGTGGCAAGCCGGCGTCTCGAGCGCATTCGGCGACCATGCCGGTCTCGTAGAGCAGTTCATACCGCTCCAGAACCCGCTCTTCGATCCACGGCGCGCCATCGAGGCCAAAGGCCAGGTTCGCCCGGTCCAGCCGCGCCTCTGATCCAGCTGCCCAGGTTTTGAGACGCGGGGCGATTTCCCGGTCGATGATCCTGGGGCGGCCGGTGCGATGGTCCTCCCACGGGAAGAAATCGTACCATGATCTCCACTGCGCCTCGAAGCCCGCTTCCACCTCGGCCTTGTCTGGTGTCAGGGCAAGGTAACCGACCGAGATGACCCGCGCATCGCCGGGCGCGCCGGGTACCGTTGCCTCAGGCGTTTCGCGGTCCTTGTCGCCGAATGTGTAGAGCTGTTCGACATAGCCGAGTTCAAAGCCGGTCTGCTCGCGCACCCAGCCGCGCAGCGCCAGGTCGAAGGTGCGATGGTCGACTGGGTCGAATGCACCAAAGGGCAGGGCAGCAAGGTCGTCCCGCCGGGTGCATAGCACATGTGGTGCCTCCGCATCCGCGGCAACCAGCACAGCAGACAGGCCAATCAGGAGCGGCGCGCTCATGGCCCGCTTGCCTCTGAATCCATCGCCGCGACGAGTGCGTTGTGCCGGGCGAGGAACGCCGCTTGTGCGTCAGCCGGCGGTTTGGGAGCCAGACGAAGGGATATGCTTTCCGGTGGCTGGCCGAAGAAGGCGTCTGCTTCGCTGGGCGCAAAACCGGCCAGTTGCGTGGCCTCATACCAGGCGCAGATATGGTCAGCGCGTTTGATCAGCGCCTTCAGCCTGGCAGGCGTATGGGCGGGCAGGCCAAACCGCAGATGGATGGCCCGCTCCAGCCTGGCCTCCACCTCCTTGTAGCTACCGCCTAGGACCGCCTTGAATGGTGAGATCATATCACCAATGACATATTCGGCTGCGTCGTGGAGCAGCGCGGTCAGCTGTTCAGCCGCAGACAGATCCGGTTTCATCTGGCGGCAAATCATCTCTACAAGGACGGAATGTTCAGCCACCGAAAAGGCATCGTCGCCCAGCGTCTGACCATTCCAGCGCGCGACACGGGCGAGGCCGTGGGCAATGTCCTCGATTTCCACGTCCAGCGGCGACGGATCCAGGAGGTCAAGCCGCCGTCCGGACAGCATCCTTTGCCAGGCCCGGGGCTGGACGGTCTTAAGGGGATTTCTGCGCGCCATGGGGTTCCTCATAGCCATTTGGGCCAAAGCGTAAAGAAACCCAGCGCAATCGCTTAACCATCTGCCCTGTTTAGCCCTTGAATCCGTGAGGCCGCGTTAAGCCCTTTCGGCCATGATGGCCTCAACAAGAAAGGACGGCGAGGCGATGGTAGAGTGGGTCATGAATCTGGCGGGACAACCGTCAACACCGTGGTGGGTATTGGGCGTCGCAGGCATGATTGCCTGCATTGAAATGGTCCGGTCGGGAAAAGAGGCGCTGTGGGGCGACTTCTTCGATGCCGATCCCGACGAATAGAGGTACGAACCGAGGCGTATGATGGGTGGAAACGGCCTCCGGAAACGGGGGCCGTTTCTGATTCTGACCGCTGTACAGCTTAGAACAGGCCGCGCGTGACGAGGCGGCTCGGTTCCTTGGGGTGATCAACCTCGACATTGATGTCTGGATAACTTTCGCCCTCTTCAGGCGGTGAGAAGGTCACATCAAGGGTCAGAAGGGGCGTAAGGGGTTCGCGCCGCTCGCCATTCGGATCGAAGACAACCCATTTCAGGCACCACAGCTGGACGGTATTCTCGAAGTCGAAGTCTTCGCCCGGCGCGGCTTCAGAGTTGAACCCGGCCAATCCCAGTTCCAGGGCAATCTGTTGCACCGATGAGGGCTCAACGATAACGGGCTCAATCTTGCGCGTGTACGGAGCGTCGTCGCCTTCAAGGTCCATCGGGACACACTTTTCCGGATCAGAGGATACCACCGCCTCAACGCTCGACAGCACAAGTGCGCGCGTCCCGCGATTGGACAGGATGATCCGCGGTTCTGGATAGATTCGATAGCTTGCTGAGCGGGTCCCGTCGCTATTGGTCCCGCCGCCGCCCTGAATATTCGTTGGCACTTCCGCGACGGCCTGTGTGAGCGTGTAGCGGGCATCGAAGAAGGTGAGGTACGTCGTCAGGCTCGACAGCGACATGGCGGCGAGGGAAAGGACGGCACTGGAAATATTGCGCATGGTTGAAGTCCCTTAGGCAGGTGCGGTGGCGGCGATCGAGGCATCGCCGGAGTCGATTGTGTCGAGGATGTCTGTGGCGAAGCGACGGATAGCGCGCGGGTTCCCGAGCGGCGCGGTCTCCAGCTTTTGCGGCATGTCGCTGTCCCCAAACCAGAGAAGCAGGCCATTTTCATCGTCAGGCGGCAGGATGCGCCCATGGGTCGAGAACGCTGATCGGATGGAGTCCCATTCAGCGCTCGGATCATAATCCTTACGGGCAGCGCCGGCGGCATTGGGCGGGTCAACAATAATCGTCTTTGGCAGCAGACCGCGCTCAAGGATTCGCTCCACTTCCCAGCTTGTCCCGCCCCGGCTAGATGGCAGCAGCACGATCAACCGGGCATGATCCATCAGCTTTGCGATAAGGTCCTGCCAGCCTTCAAAGGCGACAACGATACGGCCCGCACCGAAATGCTCAAGCGGCCGGCCAAGCCCCACCAGGGTGCCGAGCGGGCGTAGCGCCGTCTCGATCTGGGTTTCGAATTCGATCCTGTCCGATGCCATGACGTATTGAGGGGCAATCCCCGGCGCACCCGCAGCAACATTGACGAAGCGGCTGTCGTCTCGGGCAATCGTGTCGGTTGATGCGAACGGGCGCAGATAGAGTGTGAACGGCTCATCGGGAACGCGGCCGGCATCGAGGTCGGCCTTGATGTCCATGGCGCGCAGGTCGCGGGTCTGCTGGTCGAACAGGCCATCGAGCTCGTAGAAGACCTGTCCAAGCGCAACGCCGCCCGCAATGGAGGCGAGGAACAATGCCGTCGCCGTTGCTGTTCCAAAGCCCGGTCGGCCAGCAAAATAAGCGGCGAAAATCGCGCCGAGGATGACGCTCAGGACAATACAGGCAGACGCCGCAATCCGGCCCTGCCGAGCCCCCTTGGGCGTCTTCGCCGTGGCGAGGACCAGTCGTCTCAACATGCGCGTCCCTCCCGCGCCCCAGCAGCGCGACCTTAGCGGCCTAGGCGCGGAAGCGCTAGCCAGCCTTGCGGACGAACACAGCGCCTGCGGAATACCCTGCGCCAAACGAGCAGATCAGGCCCGCATCGCCGGGCTTAAAGTCTGCCGAATGCTTGTGGAAGGCGATGATCGAGCCGGCAGAGGAGGTGTTCGCATAGGTATCAAGCACGGTGGGGCTTTCGTCCTCGGTGGCTTCGTGGCCGAGCACCTTGGCGGCGATCAGCCGGTTCATGTTGGCATTGGCCTGGTGCAGCCACATCCGGCGCAGCTCACTTGCGGGCATGTTCAGCTTTTCGAGCTCGTCCTGAATCATTGCCGCCACCATGGGCACCACTTCCTTGAAGACCTTGCGGCCTTCCTGGACGAACAGCTTGTCCTGAGCGCCAACGCCTTCGGGCGCGCAGCGATTGAGAAAGCCGAAATTGTTGCGGATATTGTTGGAGAACTGGGTGATCAGCTTCGTGCCCAGAATGTCCCAGTGCGCAGCGGGAGCGCGGTCCTCGGCTTCGATCAGGACCGCCGTGGCGACATCGCCAAAGATGAAGTGGCTGTCGCGGTCGGTGAAGTTCAGGTGTCCAGAGCAGATTTCCGGGTTCACCATCAGCACTGACTTTGCAGAGCCCGATCGGACGAAATCCGCCCCTGTCTGGATGCCGAATGTCGCCGAGGAACACGCAACATTCATATCAAAGGCAAAGCCGCTCGCGCCCAATGCATCCTGAACTTCGACGGCCATGGCTGGATAGGCGCGCTGCATGTTCGAAGCGGCGCACAGGACCGCGTCGACATCCTTTGCATCCCGGCCGGCCGCAGCCAGCGCCTCGTTCGCCGCATTCACGGCGATCTCAGCGAGGACCGAGATCTGCTCGTTCGGGCGTTCTGGGATGTTGGGACGCATCACATCGGGGTCAATGATGCCGGCCTTGTCGACCACGTAGCGGGCCTTGATGCCTGACGCTTTCTCGATGAACTCAACCGAGGAGTGCGGCTTCGGCTCGGCACACCCGGCTTCGATATCGGCGGCGTTTTCGATATTCCACTTGTCGGACCAGGCATTGAAACTGGCGACCAGTTCTTCGTTGGTAACTGAGTCCGAAGGGGTCCACAGACCCGTGGCGGAGATGACAGGATTTGACATGGACATACTCTTTGAGGCGCGCGGGACGATAGCGCTAATCCGGATCAGCCCTTGGTTTACTGCGCGGCGGACGACCCGTCGAGCCTAGGCCATGTAACCGGTGCGAAATCCATTGGGGCGGACGAAATTCGTGAACAGCACCGAATAACTCTCATCCAGGCTTTCGATTCGGTGCCACCAGCCGACGGGGATATAGAGCGCGTCGCCTGGACCGATCTCCGTTTCCATAACCAGCGGCGCATCCTCACCGGCGGCCTCGATCGCCTCCAGCGTCCATTCGGTGAACCAGCGGCGTACGGTTTTCATGCGCGACTCTTCCCAGTTCGGGATCATATGGACGCGCTTACGGCCTTTCACCTGGATCAGGAGGTTGTTGGTCAGGTCGTGATGGAATGGGGTAATGGTCCCAGCCGGGCCGAGCCAGAGAAAGCCATCATTTTCCGGATCGGCCTGCGTGTAGCCTTCGATGATGCCAAAGTCGCCCCAGAGCGGATCGAAGGCCGCCCGGTTGGCGGAACCATTATTGGCGGTAACGTAGACGTCATTGGAGCGCTCGCCCGCGCGCAGCACGTCCGTCAGCTCAGAAAAAGGCGCGATGACTTTGAGGCGCTCGGAGTCCATCTCGAACCGCTTGGATGATTGTCGCCCACGCTGCATTTCGATCGGCGTCTCGCGGCCAACCGTGTCTTCAAGATAGTCCACAGACCAAAGCGACAGGGCAGGCCAGTCATCAACGAGGCCTGTCAGCACGGCGGGACGTTGATTGGCGTAGTGCTCGCTGAGGAAGCGCTCCGGATCGAGCCGGTGCTTGCGCGGTATGGTCGCCGCGTCTGGCTGTTCCGCCCAGGCCTTGCGCTGGCAGTCCAGTATCCATTCGTTCTTTCTCAGCGATGCAGCCGCTTCGGCTGCGCCTTTGTAGAAGGGGCTTGCCTCGACTTGTTTGACATAGGCTGCAACCACTGCAGCGTCTGCCTTCGCGGCCAACTGCATTGCGATCAGCGACGGGTGAAGGCCTTGGGCCAGTCGTTTGGCAACCTCCTGGGCGAGCTGCGGATCGAAAACGACCTGCCGGACCGGCGATTGCGCCTTACCGAGGTTCTGAACCATGACCGCGCTCCCTGGTTGCTCGAGCGGTTAAACCGCAGGCCAGATGTCCGGACAAGCGGGCCTAGTCCCGGTTTTCGGCGCGGCGTTCGATCTGGGCGTC
>JBCBWQ010000122.1:0-8138 GCA_039817025.1 Pseudomonadota bacterium
TTTCGCGCTCAGAAGCGCTCGCCGCTCCGTTTGATCAGGGGCCACAACTGCAAGGCGTGCGATCGGGCCATCGCCCAGGCCCAAATCCGCAGCGCGGGACAGCACGGGCGCGCCATCCAGGGAGGCCATGAGTTTGTCTGCGCCAAAGCGGGTCGCCCGGCCGCTGGCGAGCAGGATCAGGGCAGCGGTCGACAGGCTCATCGATCCGCCTCCGCGTGAAATGCGCCGACAATCTCAGCCAGCGCAGACACAGCGAGCATCGACGCATCCCGCATCGACGGCACCAATCCAATCGGCCCATGCACCCGCGCTCTATCCTCCGCTGCGACGCCCGCTGCCTTGAGGTCCCCGCATCGCCGCTCATGGGTCGTGCGGCTGCCAACGGCGCCGACGTAAAACGCATCGCCCGCAAGTGCTTCGCGCAGCAGCGGCGTTTCCCAGTGCGGATCATGGAACATCAGCACGAAGGCCGTCGCAGCGTCATCGGTAGAAGGCGGCACAGCGCCGGGCGTCTCAAGGCGCTCCAGTGCGGTCAGACCCGCAGCTTCGGCTTCAGCCAGGCAGTCCGCATCAGGCGATTGAAAGCGGCAGTCGATCCCGCTCGCCGCGGCAAGCCGTGCCAGTGCCACGGCGTCGGCCCCGCGCCCGGCAATACGCAGGCGCAGTTTCGGTTTGTAGTGCGCCGTGAACGCTGCATCGGGCGTTGAGATGTCCAGCGTGGCGGCGTTGCGTTTGTCCAGCGTTTCCGCCGCCCGCGCCAATGCCGCCATGTCCGGAGCGGGGTCCACCACCACGTCCAGCGCGCCGCCGCAGGGCAGGCGAATGTCGAAAAACGGCGATCCGCTGCCATAGCGCAGGCGTTGCGGCTGGCGGTCCTTCAATGCGTTTAAAGCCCGCTGCGCCACATCTGCGTCAATGCAGCCTCCAGACAAATATCCCGCCGCCGCGCCGCTCTCGCCCACAGCCATAAGCGCGCCCGGTGCCCGCACACTCCCGCCTTCGCTTCCCGCCAGAACAGCCAACGCGACGGGCTCGCCGCGCGCCGAGAACGACAACGCCGCGCGCATCACGTCGCTCGCATGTTCAGCATGTCGCATGGGCCCGGTCATCGGCCCGATATTAACGGCGAATGATAACGGTGCCAGCGCTAATTTCGATGGATCAGCGCCATAAGCGCTGCCCGTTCGGCCGCGGTCGCCGCCTCGGCGCGCTTTCGGACAGCCTCATAGGCCGCAGCCACGTCTTGGCCGAGCTGGGTCAGCGCTGCCCCGCCACGGGTCGCCCCGCCATGGAACGTCTCCACCAGCGGCGCGCCGAATTGCCCGTTCATCTGGTCGACGAGCCTCAGGGCACGCGGATAGGACATGGCCAGAGCCCGCGCCCCGCCAGAGATTGAACCGTGCGCCTCAATGGCCCGCAGCAGGGCAGCCTTGCCCGGCCCGAAACGCGAACCGTCCGGCGCGTCTATACGCAGGCTGAGGGTCGAGCGATCGTTCGTCATAGCCATCCTGAAAGTTGTACCCAGCGATAGAGCAGGCGGACGGCCACATAAAGGATCAGCACGGCGGTCAGGCGTTTAATGAGCCCTGCCGGGAGCCGCGCGCTTGCCAATGCTGACCCGATCTGTCCGCCGATCAACACCGCCGGAAAGAGCGGCCAATACGCCACCAGCGCGGGCAGTAGCGACGCATCGCCGAGCTTGGCGAGTTGTCCTGCAAGGCCGGACAGAGAGTTGACGAGGATGAAGACGCTCGCCGCTGCCGCAATGACCCTCGGTCCGCCCCAGCGCCAGAGATAGAGGGCAGGGGCGAGGAATATCCCGCCGCCAATTCCAACCAGTCCGGACAGGAGGCCAATCCCGCCGCCGACAGAGGCCGCCGCCAGCCACGGCACGGTTTGGTGGGTCGATGGTTGTGTGGCGTCAGCCGGCCCAGAAAGCAGCCGCGCCCCGGAGAGTAAGAGAGCAAAGCCCAGCAGGCCCACGAACAGCGTCTCGGAAATCGGCAGCCGTCCGCCGACAAAAGCTGCCGGGACAGACGCAATCATGAACGGCGCGAGCCGTTTCAGGTTCACATGCCCGGCTCTGTAAAATCGAAAGACCCCACCCGTTACGACGATAATATTGCAGATCAGCGCCACCGCGGGGAGCACGCGGAAATCCGCCCCATAAAGCACAAGCAGAGCGTTATACGTGGACCCACCGCCAAAGCCGACCGCCGCATAAAGCAGCGCAGTGACCAGAAACAGGGCAGGAAGGGCTAATGGCATCGGCTGCTGCGTAAATTCTTCAATTTGCTTTGAACGGCTAACGGGATGGAACCGTATAGGCATGTACACGTTTCACGAAAACTTGCAGTGGCTCTTTCGCTGCACTGCACCATATGAGGGGACATGAAGTCTTTGCGCTCAACGCCATGCCTGGCCGCATTGGCCGTGGTCGCTGCCTGTGCAGCGCCGCCCGCGCCTGTGCCCGATGCCCCGGCGACGGGCGCTGAGGCCTTTGCTGCGCCGGCTGAAGCGGTGCCGGTGGAGGCGACGTGGTGGAGCGGCTTTGACGATCCTGTTCTCACCGACTTGATCGAAGACGCGCTCGCCCGCAATGCGTCCCTGAAAGCTGCGGACGCTGCCGTTGACGCTGTCGAGATCGCCCGCAGATCGGCAGACCTGTCGCGCCGCGTTTCAACCCGGACAACGACCTCTGCCGAGGTCGCCCGCGGTGTTCAGGTCAACAGCGAAGTGTCAGGCCAGCTGTCCTCGGCGCTGACGGCCTCGTGGGAGTACGACGCTTTCGGCCGCCTGCGCGCGCTTGTTGAAAGTGCGGATTTCGACATAGAGGCTGAACGACAGGCCCGCCGCGACCTCGCCGTTATCATCGCCAGCGAAACGGCGCTTGCCTATATCGACCTGCGCGGCGCACAGGTTCGGCTCGATGTCGCGCGCCGCAATGCCGAAGCGCAGAAAGAGGGCCTCGACCTGATCCAGACGCTTCTGGACAACGGACGCGCCACACAGCTCGATTTCGAGCGGGCCGACGCACAATACCGCTCAACCCTCGCATCGCTGCCCGTCTTCGAAGCCCAGATTGCCACCGCAAAGAACACCATCGCCGCATTTGTCGGCATCGATGCCACGGCGCCAGGGGCTTATTTCGAGCCCGTGCGCGCCGCGACGGACATTCCTGCGTTGTCCGCGCCCATTGCTGCCGGCAACCCCGCTGATCTCCTGCGTCGACGTCCGGACGTGCGGCAGGCAGAAGCCACACTCGCCTCGCGCCTCGCCCTGGGGGAGGCCGCCCGCGCCGATATTTTCCCGCGGATCACGTTCAATGCGGCGGCAAACGCCTTCTATAACGACCTCGACGACTTCAAGACCTCCAAAAGCATCGGCTTTGGAATCGGTCCATCGCTCGTTTGGGAGGGGCCGGACCTGCGCCGCGTCTATGCGCGCATCGACCAGGCCGACGCCTTCTCAATGCAGGCCGCGGCCCTTTACGAGCAAGCCGTACTGGATGCATTGGCTGACGCTGAAAGCGCCCTGAGCGATTATGCCCTCGAATTGGAGCGCCGCGCGGACCTTGTCATTGCTGCTGCGGCGGCGCGCCGAGCGCTCGATCTGGCCACCCTTCGCTTTCAGGAGGGCTTGGACGATTACCTAGACGTCCTAGATGCTCAAAGAACACTCCTCGACGCTGAGGACCGGCTCGCGACGAGCCAGGCCGAGACGGCCAGTCGCGCCATCCGCGCTTATCGCGCTCTTGGCGGCGTGTGGGACGATCCCGCACTGGTAGACTTCAGGAATTCACAAACGGGCGGCACCTGACATGCGCACCATTACCGTAATGATTACAATGTTGCTTGCGGCTGTGGCGCTGCCAGCGCAAGCCCAGCGAGGCGGGCCGGCTGCAGTCTTCGTCACAGATGTCGAAGAACAGCAATTCTCCACCCGTATCGAAGCGCTGGGCACATTGGAGCCCAAGGAGCGCGCCGAACTCCGTCTCAACGCTGCGGACCGCGTGACTGCCGTCTTTTTCGATGACGGCCAGCGCGTCGTGCAGGGCAAGACGCTGCTCTCTCTCGCCCAACGCGAGCAGGTTGCGCTTGTTGAAGCGGCGGATGCCCGCGCCGATGAAGCCCGCCGCCAGTTGGAGCGCGTCACGCGCCTCGCCGCAGAGAACGCCGTCTCGCAATCGGAGTTGGATGAAGCCCGCCGGAACGCATCCGGTGCCGAAGCAGAACTGCGCGCCGTCCAGTCCCGACAGCGTGACCGCGTCCTGGTTGCGCCGTTTGATGGCGTCCTGGGCTTCCGTAACGTTTCGGTCGGCAGCTATGTCGGACCGGGCGATGTTGTTGCGACCCTGATCGACGATTCAGAAATGCGTCTTGAATTTTCTGTCCCGTCTATCTTTCTCACGGCTGTTTCGCCGGGATCCCAGATTGATGCGAAGACCGATGACCTTCCGGGCGAGATTTTCTCCGGACAAGTCACCAGCATCGACAACGCCATCGATCCCGTTACGCGCGCCGTGCGCGTCCGGGCGACGTTGCCGAACCCGGACCGCATCCTCAAGGCTGGCATGTTCATGACCGTTGATCTCACCGCCCGGCCGCGCATGGGCATTGCGATCCCCGAAAAGGCCATCGAGCCGCGCGGCCCGAGCTCCTTTGTCTACGTGGTCGATGACAGCGAAACGCCGCCGGTTGCCCGGCGCACGCAGGTCGAGTTGGGCTTGCGTCAAGGCGCAACAGTGGAAGTCTTGAGCGGTTTGGACGTCGGTGAGCGCGTCGTGACCGAAGGCTTGATCCGGGTCCGGGACAATGGCCCGCTCGCCATCAAGGACGAGAGTATGCTCTCTCCGGGTGGCAGCAGTACCGGGGCCCGTGCGTCTGCCGTCGCTGGACCGGGTTGATCCGCCATGCAGCTCTCGGATTTCTCCGTTAAGCGGCCCGTCTTCGCCTCTGTTATCGCGCTGCTTCTTGTGGTGTTCGGTGTCGTTGCCTTCGATCGCCTGCCGCTTCGCGAATACCCCGATATCGACGCCCCCATCGTCACCATCGACACCAATTATCGCGGCGCGTCTGCCAGCGTTGTCGAGACGCGAATTACTCAGCAGATCGAAGACCGGATCGCGGGCGTCGAAGGCATCCGTTTTATCGACTCCTCTTCGTCTGACGGGCGCTCCCGCATCTCTATCGAATTCGGCCTCAATCGTGACATTGATGCCGCGGCCAACGACGTGCGCGACCGTATTGCGGGCGTTCTGGAAAACCTTCCGCCCGAAGCTGATCCGCCGGAAATCGAGAAAGCCGATTCCTCAGACGATGTGATCATGTGGCTGAACCTCGCTTCAGAGGAAATGACCACGCCGGAGCTCTCCGATTATGCCGAGCGCTACATCGTCGATCGGTTCTCGGCCGTCGATGGCGTCGCCCGCGTCCGCGTTGGCGGATCGCGCAATTACGCCATGCGCGTCTGGATTGACCGCCGCGCCCTGGCCGCGCGTAATCTCACGGTCACTGATATTATTCAGGCCCTGCAAAGCGAAAACATCGAAGCGCCCGCCGGGAGCCTGGAATCGGAGTCCCGCCAGTTCACCGTCCGCATCGACCGCACCTTCCGCACGCCGGAGGATTTCGCGGATCTGGTCATCGCAGAAGGGTCTGATGATTATCTCGTTCGCCTCGGCGACGTTGCCCGGGTGGAGCGCGGAACCGAGGAAGACCGCAACATGTTCCGTGGGAACGGCATCCCCATGGTCGGCCTCGGCATCGTCAAGCAATCCACAGCCAACACCGTCGACGTCGCGCGCGGCGCCAAGGAACTCGCCGCACAGCTGAATGAGACACTGCCCGAAGGCATTCAGATCTATCAGAGCTTTGACAGCTCGGTTTTCATCGAGGCCGCCATTTCCGAAGTCTACAAGACCCTCGCTATTGCCGTCGCCCTCGTCGTCCTCGTGATTTTCCTTTTCCTCGGCAGTGTCCGCTCCACCCTGATCCCGGCCGTCACAGTGCCAATCTCGATCATTGCGACCTTCATTATCCTTGCTTCGCTTGGCCTGTCGGTGAACCTGCTCACCTTGCTGGCGCTCGTGCTCGCCATCGGCCTTGTCGTCGATGATGCGATTGTGGTGCTTGAAAACATCCACCGCCGCATGGACGAATATGGCGAGACCCCGCTCGTGGCCTCCTATCGCGGCGCGCGCCAGGTCGGCTTTGCCGTCATCGCCACAACGCTCGTTCTCATCAGTGTCTTCGTCCCGATTACCTTCATGGAAGGCGATGTGGGTCGGCTCTTCTCCGAATTCGCTCTGACCATGGCCGCCGCTGTGGCATTTTCCAGTCTGGTCGCGCTCACCCTTGCGCCCATGCTGGCCTCCAAACTGCTCAAGCCGAAATCGGAGCAGCGCGGCATCGCCAACGCCTTGCCAAACGCGGTCGACAGCGTCTTCCGCCGCCTTCGCGTTGGCTATGGCTGGGTCTTCGACATTACCGTTCGCCGCCCGATCATGATGGCCATCGCGCTCGGCCTGATCATCTTCAGCTCCTGGACCATGTTGCAGAACGTCCAGCGCGAATACGTGCCGACCGAAGACCGCGGAGCCTTCTTCGTTGCCGTGCGCGGCCCCGAAGGCGCGTCCTTCCAGTTCATGGAGCGCTATGCCGACGAAATCGAACGGCGCATGCTGCCCTACACCGAGAGTGGTGAGGTCAATCGCCTCCTCGTCCGCGCGCCTGGCTTCGGCAGTTCGTCCTTTAACCAGGCTTTCGTTGTGGTCGTCCTGAATGACTGGTCAAAGCGCCGCCCGGCCAGCGAAATCATCTCTGAGGTCAACCGCAAGCTCTCAGACCTCCCTGGCATCCGCGCCTTCGCGATCATGCGACAAGGCCTTGGCGGCGGGCAGGGCAAGCCGGTGCAGTTCGTCCTTGGCGGGCCAGACTATGAGTCGCTCACCGAATGGCGCGACACCTTCGTCGCCGCCCTGCAGGAACGGGACATTAGACTTGTCGACATTGATTGGGACTACAAGGAAACCCAGCCGCAATACCGCATCCAGGTCGATTATGACCGTGCCGCAGACCTCGGCGTCACCGTTTCCGATATCGGCAACACGCTCCAAACCATGCTCGGCTCGCGGCGGGTAACGACCTATCTCGAGCGCGGCGAGGAGTATGATGTGATCCTCGAAGGCATCCGCTCCGAGCAAAGCGCCCCCAACGATGTCCAGAACATCTATGTCCGCTCCACCCGGTCCGGCCAGCTCATACCGCTGGCGAACCTCGTCGACATCGTCCCCGTCGCCGACAGTCCATCCCTGAACCGCTACAACCGCGTCCGCTCCATTACGATTGAGGCCGGCTTGCAGGACGGCGCAGCGCTTGGTGAGGTGCTCCAGTCCATGATCGAAACCGCGCGCGAGGTTCTCCCGGCCGAAGCCACGATCGACTTCAAGGGCCAGTCGCTGGACTATCGGACATCGGGCGACTCCATCCTGCTCGTTTTTGCCATCGGCCTCCTGATCGTCTTCCTCGTCCTGGCCGCGCAGTTTGAAAGCTATATCCATCCCATCGTGATCATCCTGTGTGTGCCCGTCGCCATTGGCGGCGGCCTGCTCGGCCTGATGGTCACCGGCACCAGCCTGAATATCTACACCCAGATCGGCCTGATCATGCTGATCGGCCTTGCGGCCAAAAACGGCATCCTGATCGTTGAGTTCGCCAACCAGCTCCGGGACGAAGGCAAGGAATTCAACGCGGCCTTGAGAGAAGCCGCGCTGACCCGTTTCCGCCCCATTGTGATGACGGGCCTCACCACAGCCGCAGGCACGGTCCCGCTGCTCATCTCGTCAGGCGCAGGCTCTGAGACCCGCGCAGCCATCGGCGTGGTCATGCTGTTCGGCGCGATTGCGTCCGTGCTGGTCACCGTGCTGCTTGTGCCCGCTGCCTACAGCCTGCTCGCCCGCGGCACGGGCTCGCCCGGCGACGTCGCCCGCAAGCTGGACCAGGAAGCGGACGCCGTCGCCACGCCAGCGGAGTAGGGCCAAGCCTCTACGCTCTCTGAAGTGCGATCACCGGTCACCTTGGCGCATCGGAAACAGACATCGAAGCGTCGGCTTTGGGCCTATTCCAGCCGACCGAATG
>JBCBWQ010000123.1:0-7865 GCA_039817025.1 Pseudomonadota bacterium
TTTCATACACGGCCTGCCTGACATCAAAGGACAGGACGCCTCCTTACCTGGACTCGTGTCTGACGTCTGCAGTCAGGCTGGACTTTCACTCAGCGAAGTGGATCGCATTGCGGTTGTAACAGGTCCGGGCAGCTTTACGGGTCTGCGCATCGGCATCGCCTTTGCCCGCGGACTCGGGCTGAGCTTACGGCGTCCCGTTCTCGGGGTAACAAGTCTTGAAGCGGCTTGCCCGCGAGATGTCGCCACCTCCGTCATTGTGGCGCTCAAAGCCAAGCGCCGCCCGCCGGATCAAACCTGGTGGACCCAAATCGTACAGGCAGGCAAAGGCGTGAGCCAGCCATCGGAACTGGACGTTGCGGGCGTTGAGGCCCTCGCCAAAAGCCACATCATGGACATTGTCTCTGACAGCCCAGACACTTTCGCGAGTAGGTTTGGGACCGCCGCGATTTCTGCCGAGACCGCCGCTCATATCGCGACCGATGCGCATCCTGAGGAGCGTCCAGCCATTGCAGCTTATGGGCGCGCCCCGGACGCCGTGCTACCCCGAACACCATGATCCGACACGCCCACGGGAAAGATGCGTCAGAGCTGGCCGCACTTCATGCGCGCTGCTTCGACCGCCCCTGGACTGCGCACGCTTTCAAGGACCTGTTAAAGCTGAAGACGACATTGGCATTGGTGGCCGAGGACCACTCGGTAGACGCGCTTAGTCTCGTAGCAAGGCTTTCAGATGAGGCGGAAATTCTCACGCTTGCCGTTAATCCGGATCGAAGACGAACCGGACTGGCGCGTCAACTTTTGCAAGAGGCCTTTGCAAACCTTAATGCAGCGGGGACCCGCAGGCTTTTCCTTGAAGTTTCCGAACACAACTCCGCAGCGATTGCTTTGTACGCGTCATTTGGATTTGCCGTTTCAGGCCGCCGTCCCAACTACTATTTGGAAGGCACGGAGCGCGCTGATGCGATCCTGATGACCCGGCTGCTGTCGTCCTCATTATAGACTTGGCCGCTGCGTAAAGGCATAGGGTAACCATGGACCGGATAGAAAAGCGTTGTGTTGAGAAAGGTCTGCGCATGACTGAGCCGCGCAGGATCATCGCGCGTGTTCTATCGGCATCCGACGACCACCCTGACGCAGAAGAGCTTCATCGCCGCGCAAATGCGCTGGATGCCTCCATTTCGCTGGCCACGGTCTATCGTACCGTCAAGCTGTTTGAAGACTATGACATTATCGAGCGCCATGACTTCCGCGATGGCCGTTCACGGTTTGAGGAAGCCCCAGAAGAACACCACGATCACCTGATCGATATCCGCTCAGGCAAGGTTATCGAATTCACGAACGAAGAAATCGAGCGTCTCCAGGAAGAGATTGCGCGGAAGCACGGCTACAAACTTGTCGATCACCGTCTGGAACTCTACGGCGTCCCTCTTGATGATTCTGACAAAGACTAAGTGCTAACCGTAGTCTAGCAGGCTGTTTTTGGTTCGCTGGCTGCGCGAAGGTTCGATCCTTCAGTATGACCGAGTCATCCGAAAAATCGTAAAAGGATCGGCCCGCTGAGAGGCCTGCTTACGGCTATCCTGAGCCTGCGGCCGCCCGCATGTTTGAAAACGAACATTTTCCCAATTTCGCATAGAGCCTTCAGCATTTTTTGAGAGCGTTCGCGCTTCAATTTTCGATTACGATCTAAAATTGGGTGTTTACGAACATTCGAATGGGGCGTAACGTGTATTTCGGAGAGGAAATGTAACGTGTACGATCTTCTGGTCATCGGTGGCGGCATCAATGGTGCCGGAATAGCGCGCGATGCAGCCGGGCGGGGGCTGAAGGTTTTACTCTGCGAGAAAGACGATCTCGCGTCTCACACGTCTTCTGCCAGTACGAAATTGATCCATGGTGGCTTGCGCTACCTTGAGCATTACGACTTTGCGCTTGTGCGCAAAGCACTCATTGAGCGCGAAGTTCTGCTCAAAGCCGCGCCGCACATAATCTGGCCGCTTCGCTTCGTCCTCCCCTATCACAAAGATTTACGACCATACTGGCTGATCAGAGCCGGGCTGTTCCTTTACGATCACCTCGGTGGCCGCAAAATTTTGCCCACAACCAGGGGCGTTTCGCGCAAAACAGACAGGCTGTTTGGTGCCCTAAAGGACAGCTTTCAGAAGGGGTTCGAGTATTCAGACTGCTGGGTGGAAGATTCTCGTCTGGTCGCCCTGAACGCAATCGACGCCTCAGAACGCGGCGCGACCATCATGACGCGGACCGAGTGTGTGTCGCTCAAATCCAATGGCAAAAATTGGGAAGCTGCGCTTCGGCTAGATGGCCAATCAGACATGACGGTTACAGCAAAAGTCGTCGTTAATGCAGCTGGCCCGTGGGTTGACCAACTGGCTCACCGGGCCGGTGTAGCCCGAAATGCGCCAAGCGTCCGCTTGGTCAAAGGTAGCCATATCGTCGTCCCCGCGCTGTTTGAGGACGAGCGGTGCTTCATCTTCCAGACTGGCGACGGGCGCATTGTTTTTGCAATCCCTTACGAGAACGGCAAATTCACACTGATTGGAACGACTGACCTGCCCTATGATGGCGACCTTGACGCCGTAGAAGCCTCACAGTCAGAAATCGACTATCTGTGTGACGTCACCAACACCTACTTCAATATACAGATTACCCCCGATGACGTTGTGTCCACATTTTCGGGCGTGAGGCCACTATTTGAGGACCAGGCCGAAAACGCGTCTTCGGTTACGCGCGATTATGTTCTTAAAATGGAGTTTTGTGACAACGCACCGCTGCTCAGCATCATTGGTGGGAAAATCACGACTTACCGAAAGCTCGCGGAAAACGCGCTCGAGCAGATCAAGGGCGTTCTGCCCAATATGGGCAAGCCATGGACTGCTGACGCGTCGCTGCCCGGGGGCGACATTCCTGATGCGGACTTTGATGCCTTTCTTGCAGACTGCCTGAAGACGTACCCGTGGCTCGAGACTGAGACGGTCAAGCGCCTTGCCACCACTTATGGAACCCGTATTGCCGCGATCCTGGGGACAGCCTCTAACGTGAGTGATCTAGGAGCGCACTATGGAGGCGGTCTCTATGCTGCGGAATTAGACTATCTCTCCAAGCACGAATTCGCTCTGTCTGCGGATGATGTGCTCAAACGCCGAACCAAGCTCGGACTCCACCTGAGCGAAACGGAATTAAGCGCCCTCAAGCATTATTGGGAAGATCGCATGGTCGCTTAACACCAGGCCGTTCAGGCCAAAAAAATGTCCAAAAAACAAACGTCAAACGGGAGGAACGAATGGACAAAAAGTTCAAGTGCATACTTGGAGTAAGCGCGATCGCGCTTATGTGCGGCGGCATTTCTGTCGCTCAGGAAACAACGACTCAAACCGAAGCGGGTGAGGAGCGCACACTTCAGACCGTGACCGTCACCGGTATTCGCGGCAGCCTACAACAATCACTGGATATCAAGCGCAACTCGAACCAGGTTGTTGACGCGGTTTCGGCGGAGGATGTCGGCAAGTTCCCCGATGCGAACGTTGCTGAATCCTTGCAGCGCATTACCGGCGTCGCGATTGACCGGAGTGGGGGCGAAGGTCAGTTCATCACGGTTCGCGGCCTTGGTCCGGAATTCAATACTGTCCTACTGAACGGGCGCACCATTGCTACAGACAATGATGGTCGCGAGTTCTCATTCGACGTTCTTTCGTCCGACATCATTCAGCGTGCGGAAGTCTTCAAAACATCGACGCCGAACCTGCAATCTGGTGGTATCGGATCGACGGTGAATATTGTCACCGCGCGTCCGTTTGACCGCCCGGGAACAAATTTCACCGTTTCTGCAGCGGGCACGTACGACACGCTTCGGGAAGACACAAGTCCTGATCTGACTGCGGTCGGCTCATGGACCAATCCAGACAACTCTTTCGGCTTTCTGCTCGGCGCATCCTACTCGGACCGCAAGGTTCAGGAAGATAGCTCCTTTACAAATGGCTTTGCGCTTCGTTCCGGCGATCCGGCAGTTCTCGCCCCGGAATCCTCCTCAGGCCTGACGGAAATCGGAGCCCTCCCGGACGGCGCCCGCGTTCAGCAGCAGGTGGTGCACAGCCGAGACATTCAAGACCGCGAGCGCATCACCGTGAATGGTGCCGCGCAGTTCAGCCCGAGCGATACCATCACGGTAACGTTTGATGGTCTGTACTCGGAGTTCGATGTTCAATCCTCTGCAACGCAGTTCTCGGGCTTCTTCAGCCCGCCATTCATTGATCCCGTGATCGATGGGAACGGTACGGTTGTGTCATTCAGCCGGCCCGGTCAGGACTTTGCCGCCCGCAACCCGGACATCGCAGCGTCGGTTGGCCTGTCGCAAAACGATAACGTCGTCACGTCCAACAATCGTCTGGCTGAAACCTACATGGTCGGCGGTCATGTGGAGTGGGAAGCGAGCGACGCGCTCACTTTCAACTTTGACGTCTCAGCCTCCAATGCTCAGCGCGATGGCACCAACCCATTCATCGTGATCGGTGCGCTTGCACCAACATCACCGCTGATCCAGCTGCCAAATAGCGACGGCATTTCAACAATCACGAACCTGTCCGGACTGACCGATACATCGATCCAGCGGCTTCACTTTGTGAACGTCGAACGCAACAAGGTTGAAGACGACATCCTCGAATTCAAAGCCGATGGCCGCTGGAGTGTTGACCGTGGGCCGCTGTCCGCCATTGCTTTTGGCGCGAGCTTCACAGATCGGGAGAAGACGCGAGACAACTTCACCAACTTCTCGCCGTCTCAAGGCGGTGACATTTTCTGCGCGTACTGCGGATACAATGTTGCCCTAGAAAACCCAGGCATTCTGTCCCCCTTCTCCTTCAGCGGATTCCTTGATGACGCTTCCGGGTCCGGTGCCGTTCCAGGGCAAATCCTCGGTTTCTCGATTGCAGACGCTTTTGCTGAACTGAACGACACAGCGAATATCACCGATCCGGCTCGTAACGGGCTGACCGGTGCCGACCGGGCCGCAAATGATGCCGACCTGATTGCGCGCCGCGACGCGGCTGGCAATTCAGTCTTCGGCTTCTACACGCCAGCCTTCAACCCTGGCGGAAGCTTTGGGGTCGAGGAGCAAATCACGTCGTTCTACGCCAACACGGAATGGGAAGGCGACTTTGACGGAGCCTTGCCCTGGTCGGCGAACTTCGGCGTCCGGCTGGCGCAAACCGAGACCATTTCGAGTGGTTTTGATCAGCCCGTGCTGCAATTCCGCGAAACGCCAGGCGACACGCAGCTGCTGGTCGACTTTGGTGAAACGACAGCCGTTTCTGTGTCGAACGACTATATCAGCTTCCTACCTTCAGCGAACATCAAGCTGGAACCGACGGAAGATACTGTTGTTCGCTTCAGCTACTCTGAAACGGTTACGCGTCCAACGCTCACCTCTTTGGGTGTGAACAACACCTTCGGTGGGCGCTCAAACGCTCCGGTTTCCGGCGGTGGCAACCCATCTCTCGAAGCCTTCGAATCAAGCAACTGGGATGCCTCATTTGAGTGGTACTTCAACGATGTGAGCTACTTCTCAATCGCCGCGTTCTACAAGGATTTCGAGAACTTCCTTGAGGCCCAGACGCTGCCCGTTGCCGGCACGGTCCTTATTCCGCCGGGTAACCCACTGAACGTTGATGGTACCGAAGACCTCGCTCTTGCCGTGGACTTCCAGGACACGCGTACACGAAACGGTGAGACCGGTTCGATCACGGGTATCGAAATCGCTTACCAGCGCACGTTCGATGACCTGCCTACCCCTTGGGACGGTCTCGGTGCAGCTGCAAACTATACCTATGTGACCAGCAACATTGATCGCGCGGAGGGATCTGGCGCTTCAGACTGTGACTATAACGGTCTATCGCCGAATACCTTCAACATCAGCGGCTTCTACGAGAAGGATGGCATTTCGACCCGGCTTGCCTACAACTACCGAGACGAGTTTCTGTTCCAGTGCTTCTCAGACTTCTCGGAGCCTCGCGAACGGGAAGCCTTCGGGCAGCTCGATTTCTCCGCCGCTTATGACGTGAACCAGACCTTCCAGGTCTTCTTCGAAGGGATCAACATTCTCGACGAAGACACACGCGACTTCTCTCGCTTTGAGAACCGTTTCCTGACCTACTCGGACACGGGATCTCGGTACCAGCTTGGTGTGAGAGCCTCGTTCTAGACCGCAGACCACCATGCCGGCCCCCGACTGTGTTGGGGGTCGGTAACGATCCGCGGTCACGACCCAACCTCCCGGTCGTGCACCGCAGGCGGCGTGGGGGTGACTCCACGCCGTTCTCCCATAAAGATTCACTTGTAATGTGTGAGGCCGAAGCACCATGAACACCGTCCAGATTGCAATATTCTTCGGTATTACCGGCCTGATCGGCTTCCTGACCTACTTGAGCTGCCGGAAGGCTGCCGCTGGTGACCGGGGATCGGATCACGACTACTTTCTCGCGAATGGCGGCCTGAGCTGGTACTTCGTCGCGGGCTCTATCACACTGACAAACCTGTCCACTGACCAATTGGTCGGCATGAATGGCAACCAGATGTTACTTCTTGCGTGGTGGGAACTGGCAGCTGTGCTCGGCCTGCTCGTCCTCGCCTTTGTCTTTATACCCATCTACTACCGCAACAATTGCACGACTACGACAGAGTTGCTTCAGCTCAAATACAACGACAAACATATCCGAGCGCTGATCTCTGCGCTCTTCCTGTTCGGAAACCTGTTTATTTTTCTGCCAGCGATTCTCTACGGAGGTTCGCTGTTCTTGAAGTCGACCACCGGTGCTGATTTTTCCGGCTTGCTTGGCGAGCGCTTGTTCCTCGGATCGCCCTTTGAAGTCGACTCTACAATCTTCAGCATGGCCATTGTCTTTGCCTTTGTCGGAGCGCTTTATGCGATCCTTGGCGGGCTTCGGGCAGTCGCCGTGTCGGATACTTACAGCGGCGTCCTCATTTTATCTCTTGCACTGCTTGTGGTTGTCCTGGCGCTAAACGCGATCGACTGGGACTTTAGCGGCGTCCCCTCAGAACGCCTCGATATGTTCATCGGGAACACCCTTCAGGACGGCAGTGAGACACCCATCCCGTGGCATACGTTGCTCACTGGAATGATCTTCATCCAGATCTTCTACTGGAGCACGAACCAGACGATCACTCAGCGCGCCATGGCATCGCCAAGTGTTGAAGAGGCGCGTAAAGGCGTACTCGCGGCTGCAGGCATAAGACTTATGATCGTTCCGGTCATCGCCGTTGTACCCGGTGTTGTTGCCTTCAAGCTATATGGAGATGTAGGCGACGCAGCCTACGGCATGATTGTCGGAGATATCCTGCCGCCTGCCCTATCCGGAGCTTTTGCAGCAGCACTTGCTGCAGCCGTATTGACGACCTTCAATTCAATCCTGAACGCGTCAGCTGCGCTCTATGTGTGCGACTTACACGAAGCCTATGTGGAGAAGGCCCGAGATGTGCCGAAGCTTTCAATGTTTGTGTCGATCGCCATGACGGTGCTTGCGATTGGGCTCGTGCCCGTCTTTGCGTCACAGGAGAGCATCATCAACACTGTCCAGCAACTGTACGGCTTATTGTCTATGCCGATCCTGTCGGCATTCATTGTCGGACTGGCGTTCAGAAACGTAAGCGCCGGCGCGGCGATTATCGGTGTGATGACCGGCGTTCTGGTCTACGCCATATTCAGCTTCAAGCTTTACCAGTATGCCGGCCTTTCTCTCGATACAGGCATCGGCGCAGTGGCAGCGAGCATTCACTACATCCACTACATGTTTGTCACTTTGATGGTCAGCATTGGGACGGCACTGCTCTCCAAT
>JBCBWQ010000124.1:0-7859 GCA_039817025.1 Pseudomonadota bacterium
GCCCGACTAATCCTTTGACTTGTGGGCGAGGCGCGCGGCGTTGGCTTCCCAGTTCACACCATCAAAAGCATCGATCCGGATATCCAAAGCGTCCCAATCATCGAGGCAACGCCAAGTAACGGCGACGCCGTCCGGATTGGATCGCGGGATATAGAAACTTTTTACGCCGCATACAGAGCAAAACAGGTGTTTCGCTGCACCTGTATTGAAAGTGTACTCGGTTAGCACGTCTTCGCCTTTCGCCAGCTTGAACCGCGATACCGGTACGATGACATGGATGTTGCCACTCATTCGGCAGATCGAACAATTGCAGTCTTCGACCTCGAACGCTTGCGGCAGATCCACTTCAAACCGAACGGCACCGCAGTGACAGCCGCCAGCTCGGGTCACCAAGTCGCCGTTCATCCTACCCAAACCGGGGGCCTTCGATGGGACCAGGGTGCTGCTTTTTCGAGTTGTCCGGCAAGGCTGAACAGAAGTTCCTCCTCTCCGCAACGCGCACCGAACATAATGCCAATGGGAAGCGTTTCAGCCGTCCAGTGCAGCGGTACCGACATGGCTGGCGCACCGATCTGATTGAAGAACGCACACCAGGGCGCGAACGTGGTGACGGCAACGCCATAGTCGTCGACATTCTCGGGGCTCAGCGACAGCACGCCGAGCTTTTCGGGGGCTCGAGCAAGTGTTGGGGCTAGGATTACGTCGTAGCCGCCGGCCTCCATGAACCGATCGAAAGCGAGCCCGGCATGGATGCTGGCTTGGTTGGCCCGCATAAGTTCAATCATTGGGATCTGGTTACCAAACTCGACGAAGCGATTGGTGACCATTTCAAGCTCTTCAGGCTCTACCGGCCGGCCGCGCGCGTCTCCGCGGGCTGCCACGGTCATCGCCATTGCGGCCGAGACGGTCATCATGAGTGACTTACCTAGGGCTTCGCCATCAACATCGGGACTGGCTTCCTCCACCACGTGGCCGAGGGATTCCATAAGTTTTACTGTGTTGGCGATGCCGGCCTTTGCTTCTGCGTCGCCCTCGGTTCCGTTCGGTGCTTTGGTCCACACCGCGACCTTGAGTTTGCCTGGATCACGCTGCGCTGCTGAGAGGTAGGGTCCCAACGGCTGCGGAGCCACGTAGCGGGAGCCGCTTTCAGGTCCATGGGAAACATCTAGCAATGCCGCGCTGTCGCGAACGGTGCGGCTGACGGCATGGTGACACGACTGCCCGTTCCATCCCTCCGTAGTCCATGGACCCATGGGGGTGCGTCCACGCGAGGGTTTGAGGCCAAACAGTCCGGTGCAGGCCGCCGGTATACGGATGGAGCCGCCGCCATCGCTTGCGTGGGCTGCCGGGACGACGCCGGACGCCACAACAGCAGATGCTCCGCCAGACGAACCGCCAGACGTGCGCGATACATCCCAAGGATTGCGCGTCTGGCCATAAAGCTGACTTTCCGTTGATGTGGTCAGGCCCCATTCGGGGCTGGTCGTTTGCGCGAACAAGACAAGGCCCGCTGCCTTGTATCGCTCGGCGAGAACGCTGTCTTGCGGCTCGATATTGTCCTTCCAGGCTACGGACCCATTGGTCATGGGCCAGTCTTTCAAAGAGATGCCGAGATCTTTGATTGGGTAGGGTACGCCGGTGAAAGGGCCGTCTTCGAGCCCGGCCCGGATTTGCGCCTCGCCAGCGCCTTCAAACATGTTGGAGAAACAATTCAACTCGGCCTGCACCGTTTCAGCGCGTTTGCGCGCTTCGGTCAGGAGCTCGTCTGGCGTGACCTGCTTCGTGCGCACCAGCTCCGCCAGACCAAGGGCGTCATATTCGGCGTAGTCTTTCATCTCGCAGTTCCTCCATCAGACATCATAGTAGAAGCGGCTGACCTCGGATTGCCACTTCGAAAAGACAGCGCGCACGCCCTTGTTATCGGCCGAAAACTCGCTGTCGAACGCATGGACGAACGTACCGGTCACACCATTGTCGAACACGCCGCCATCAATGTCGTCCTCGCGCCAGATCAACAGTGGCAACCCGAGCGCGAACAGGATCCCCGCCTCGAGATGGTTCCAGGGTGTTGGATAGGCCCGGTTCGGCAGGCTCGTCTTGCCGAGCCGCTCCACGTCCGAGGCCCGCTCCTGCGAGAAGCCGAGAATCAGCCCGCCAGCGCAATGCTTCGCGATCGCGCGGACCTCCTTCAGCGGAAAGTCCAGCGGATAGTCTGACGACCCGAGCGTGCGCGGCTCTAGAGCAAGCTCTTCAAGAATTTTTTCAATATCACGGAAGCGGGCGTCCTGTGCCTCGTTCAGTCGAGTGGGGCGGGACAGGAAGACCGGGATCCTCATGTCACGGACGCAGGCGCGGTTTCGAGGTCATCCGCCAAAGCCTCAAGCATGGCCCTTGCCGCATCTGGGATCACAGTCCCCGGTGGGAAGATCGCTGCTGCGCCGGCGGCGCGAAGGGCGTCGAAGTCTTGAGGCGGTATCACGCCGCCCACCATGATCTTCGTTGCCGCCGCGCCTTCGTTGCCAAGCGCGCGCTTGAGTTCTGGCACAAGGGTCAAGTGCCCTGCCGCTAGCGACGATGCAGCGACGATATCCACACCGCGTTCGCGGGCATCCTTTGCTGCCTCCTCGGGCGTTTGGAAAAGTGGGCCGATCTCGACGTCCCAGCCAAGATCCATCAAGCCCGAAGCTACGACTTTCTGTCCACGATCATGGCCGTCCTGACCCATTTTTGCGATGTAGATTTTCGGCTTTCGGCCATGTTTGGCTTCAAACGCGTCTGCCATGGCGCGAGCGGACTTCGCGGCATCTGTCTTGTCCACGCCGGCCCCGTAAACGCCTTTGATAGAGCGGATGATCGCCTTGTGACGCCCCTGGCTTCGCTCGACCGCCTCTGAAATTTCACCAACGGTTGCCTTTGCACGCGCGGCTTCGACAGCAAGCGCTAGGAGGTTTCCATTTGGGCTACCTGCGGCTTGCGCAATCGCATCCAGAGCGGCATCGACAGCGCCCTGGTCGCGCTCGGACTTCAGCCGTGACAGCTTGTCGAGTTGCATCCGCCGTACGGTTGCGTTGTCGACCTTCAGTACCGGGACGTCTTCGTCCTCATCGAGCTGGAATTTGTTGACGCCGACCACAGTCTGCTCGCCACTATCGATCCGCGCCTGCGTGCGAGCGGCGGCTTCCTCAATACGCAATTTGGGCAGGCCTTCCTCTATGGCCTTGGCCATCCCGCCCATGCTTTCGACTTCCTCAATATGGGCGAGGGCCTTTTGCGCAAGGTCATGGGTCAGGCGTTCGACATAATAGGCACCGCCCCATGGATCGATTGTCTGGCAAGCTCCGGCCTCCTGTTGTAGCAGGAGCTGGGTATTGCGTGCGATGCGCGCAGAGAAGTCGGTCGGGAGGGCTAGCGCCTCGTCGAAACTGTTCGTATGCAGAGATTGAGTCTGCCCGCCCACGGCTGCAATGGCCTCGAGGCATGTCCGGATCGCATTGTTGTAAACGTCCTGCGCTGTAAGCGACCAGCCAGACGTTTGCGAGTGCGTGCGCAAGCTCAGAGACTTGTCCGATTCCGGAGCGAATTCCTTCTTCACAAGGTTTGCCCAGAGAAGCCGTGCCGCGCGCATTTTTGCGACTTCCATGAAGGTGTTCATTCCAATGGCCCAGAAAAACGACAATCGCGGCGCGAACGCATCCACGTCCAGGCCCGCTGCAACGCCGGCGCGGATATACTCGATGCCGTCAGCAAGCGTGTAGGCGAGTTCCAGGTCTGCCGTCGCTCCGGCTTCCTGCATGTGATAGCCGCTGATCGAGATCGAATTGAACTTGGGCATGTTCGCCGACGTATAAGCAAAGATGTCCGAGATTATCCGCATGGAGGGCTTAGGCGGATAAATGTAAGTGTTCCGCACCATGAACTCTTTCAGAATGTCATTCTGAATCGTCCCGGCGAGCTTATCAGGAGAAACGCCCTGTTCTTCAGCGGCGACGATGTAAAGCGCCATTATAGGCAGCACCGCACCATTCATCGTCATAGATACCGACATCTGGTCCAGCGGAATGCCGGAGAACAAGGTGCGCATATCGTAGATTGAATCGATCGCAACGCCCGCCATGCCGACGTCGCCAACAACGCGCGGATGATCGGAGTCATAACCCCGGTGCGTCGCAAGGTCGAAGGCAACGGAAAGCCCTTTTTGTCCTGCCGCGAGATTGCGACGGTAAAAGGCATTGGAGTCCTCGGCGGTCGAAAAGCCGGCATACTGACGGATCGTCCACGGTCGCTGGGTGTACATGGTTGGGTAAGGGCCGCGCCCGAAAGGCGCGAGCCCGGGAAAATCGTCTAGCCAGTCGAGTTCACGCGTGTCGGCCGCGGAATAGGCGGGTTTCACTGCGATGCCTTCAGGCGTCTCCCAACTCGTTACGGCTTTGGGCATCGAGCATTCAACGGATGATGTGCGAAGCGATAGTTCGGTAAAATCGGGAAACTTCGTCATCATGTCAGCCCCAGTTCTGCGTGGGCAAGTTCCAGCGTGGCGACGACATTGCAGCCCATAAAGACAAGGCTGTCGACATCCTCGGCCTCGTATTTGCCTGCGAGGTAAAGTCGTTGCACGCCCGCCTCTTTGAGAGCGCCTGCTGCCTGTGCGGCTTGGTCTTCATATCGCTGGTCGGATCCGCACAGCACCGCGAGGGCACAGCCCGATGCTTTCCAAGCTGAAACAAGCTCGTCAACGCTTTCCGGCGGGACAGGCGCCGCCAGCGCTTCGATACCGCCCGTAGCAAATAGGTTACGGGCAAAATCTGCCCGCGCTGTGTGCTCGGCGAGTGGACCGAGTGTGGCGAGAAAAATCGCTGGTCGTTTGCCTGTGGTCTGGGTCCTGCGCTGCGCGATATCGCGCAGGCGCTCGAAGGGTTCTGCAAGGCGAATAGGCCAGAGCGGCTCAGCCATCGCATCTTCAGCCGCGATTTGCGACAGTTTGGGAAGCAGCGCCCGTAGACCCTCATCAGACACACCGTCTTGCGGTGCACTCCATTCGATTTCTGCGTAAGGCGCGTCGATCTCTTCAAGGATCGGAAATTCGCTCACGCCGGTGATGGCGTCCTTGCGTTTGGCAATCGATGCCATGCGTGCTGCCCGCACCTGCGCCACCCGCGACTGAAACGCATCTGCCAGCAGCGATGCGCCGTATCCGCCTTCGCCTTCGATGCGTTGGAACTCAGCCCAGGCAGCCTCAGCAAGGTCATTCCCCAGCGTGTCGGTGAACCATGATCCACCGGCTGGGTCGGCCACTTTGCCGAGATTGGATTCCTCCATGGCAATGATTTGCGTGTTGCGCGCAACGCGTCGGCCGAGTTCCGTCGCCGTTCCTAGGGCGTCGGTGAAGGGGCGCACTGTGATGACGTCCGCACCGCCAACAGCGGCAGCAAAACAGGCGGTCGTTCCGCGAAGCATATTCACCCAGGGATCGTAGCGTGTCAGCATGCGTGCAGACGTAGCGGCTTGAAGAACCATGGGTGAAGGATCTATTCCAAGCGCTTCCAGACAGCGCGCCCAAAGTCGTCTTGCTGCCCTTAGCTTGGCAATTTCAAGCCCGTAATTCGGCCCAACCGATACCGTAAAGACCATCTGCGCGACTGCGAGGTCGGGCGTTATTCCGCGAGCGTCCAGCCGGCGCAAGGTATCGACGCCATGGGCGATCAGCGCTCCTAGTTCCTGAGCTTCGGACCCGCCGGCTTCGTGGACCGTCCGTGCGTCTACCTGTAGGCCGGTCGAAAGGGGAAAACGGAGTGCGAGAGTTTCGACCAGCCCTGCGCATTTGTGGAATGTCGCATCCAAACCGCCCTCGATTAGTCCGGTCCGCGCCAAGGTGCCGAGCGGATCGATGTTGAAAGCGAGCTTCTGCGCTTTTGGTTCGGCCTGCTTCTCAGCCCAGAGGGCCAGCAGGGCCGCCGCGGTGGCACCGGTACCTGCGCCGTGACTGAGTGCAACGATGGCGATATCGGCGCTGACACCGTTCAGGACTGTGTTAAAATCGGCCGACGTCGCGATTGAGCATCCAGACTTGCCGGTGCAATCGAGTTGTATGTCAATCGAACTGACGCCTCGCTCAAGGTCACGCAGAATTTCGGTATTCGTCACTGCTGGGTCAGGGTGCGCAAAGCTCTGTCGGATATCCCAAGGCAGGAAAGCGTCCCGCTCCGGAACTCCGCCTCGTAGGTAGGGACTGACGCCAGGCACGCCTGCTGGATCGCTTTGGCTTGCCGAGTCGCTCTCGCGATACAGCGGTTTGATGATCAGGCCGTCATAGGTTTTGCGCTGCAGCTTTTCTGGTCCGGCACCCTTCAGCGCCTTTTCGACAGCCGTCGTCCAGGCAGCTTCGTCTGCGGAGTCAAAATCTGCGCTAAAAGAGTCTGTTTGCGTGGGCATGTGCCTCTCCATCCTGCCTGTAAAAAGGGGGTGTCCGGCGAGACCGTCAAGATGGCGAAGCGCTAGCAGCGGGCTGACCCAACGGCGCCCTTGTCCCTGAACGCTCTTCCGCTAGCTTCGAACCCACTGAGGCTTTTAAGAGGGATTGCCATGGCGCTGCCGCCTGTACTCCAGAATTTGCGTGTTCCGGCTATCGGATCGCCGTTGTTTATCATTTCCAACCCCGACTTGGTCATCGAGCAGTGCAAGGCTGGCGTTGTCGGCTCTTTCCCAGCGCTGAATGCGCGGCCGGAGTCGATGCTGGATGAATGGTTGGACCGCATCACCACAGAGTTGGCTGAGCACAACGAGAAAAACCCTGATCGCCCCGCAGCGCCGTTTGCTGTGAACCAGATCGTTCACAAAACAAACAACCGCCTCGAGCATGACGTCGAAATGTGCGTCAAATACAAGGTGCCCGTCGTGATTACCTCCTTGGGGGCGCGCACGGAAGTCAATGACGCCATCCACTCCTATGGCGGCGTTGTTCTGCACGACATCATCAATGTCGTTTTTGCACACAAAGCGCTCGAAAAGGGCGCTGATGGTCTGATCGCTGTTTGTTCGGGAGCAGGGGGGCACGCCGGTACGCTATCGCCGTTTGCTCTCATTCAAGAAATCCGGGAATTCTTTGACGGGCCGCTAGCACTGTCCGGGTCGATGGCAACGGGCGGGTCTGTGGCCGCAGCGCAGGCCATGGGCGCGGACCTTGGGTATATCGGATCAGCCTTCATTGCCTGCCACGAAGCCAACGCGGTGGATGGCTACAAGGACATGATCGTCGACTCAAAAGCCGGAGACATCATTTATTCGAACTTGTTCACGGGCGTACACGGAAACTATCTCGCACCATCGATTTCGCGCGCCGGGCTCGATCCGAACGACCTGCCCGAAAGCGATCCATCCGCGATGAACTTTGGCTCTGGTGGCAATCAGGACGCCAAGGCTTGGAAAGACATCTGGGGCTGCGGACAGGGCATCGGCGCGATCAAAACACGGATGTCGACAGCCGAATATGTCGACAAGCTGGCACGCGAGTATGAAGAGGCGATTGCCGCACTGCAGAAGCGCCAGGCGTGGGCCATACCGAAAATCGCTGCGGAATAGTCCGAGTTTTGTCCTTCATCCTCGCCGAGAATTCTGCGGTGATCAGGGCTGACAATCATACCCCATGTGCGGCGGGCTTAGGCTCGCCGCATGTTATTCGAGACGAAACAAGCTGCGCAGAGAGCGCTCGGTGAAACGTGGCGTTGGCCCAATTTCACAATCGCGGAACTGGCGTGCCGATGTAGGGGCCGCTACTGCGGCGGCCGGTACTGGCATGATCCTGACTTTCTTGATGCCCTACAGGCCCTGCGCTCAGACATTGGAAAGCCGCTGCGACTGACGTC
>JBCBWQ010000125.1:0-7775 GCA_039817025.1 Pseudomonadota bacterium
CCCGATCACAGGCGATTGGAGCCGTGGCGGTTCATCGTCTTCGAGGGAGACCGCCGCGAAGCATTCGGGACGATCCTGGCAGACATCAAAGCCTCAAACGAGGAGGATGCCGACGACAAGACGCTTCAAGAGGAGCGCGACCGGTTCCTGCGCGCACCGGTCGTCATTGCCGTGATTTCCTCGCCCGACGTTGCGCACAAAACGCCAGTCTGGGAGCAGGAGCTCTCATGCGGGGCAGTCTGCCAAAATCTTCTGATTGCCGCCAACGCTGCGGGCTGGGCCGGATGCTGGCTGACAGAGTGGATCGCCTATGATGCCGGCGTGTCAGACGCGCTTGGACTTGGTGAGCATGAGCGAGTCGCTGGATTTGTGTATCTCGGCACATGCGAGGCACGGCCTCCGGAACGGCCAAGACCAGACATGGCGACGAAGATTTCCCGCTGGATGACCTGAAATGCACGCATGATCCGGGCAAAAAATCCATGCTATTTTTGAGAATGAGTTGCAATTGCGAATTTAGCCTGCCATGCTCGCTCCATAAGAACGGAGCGAATCCATGTGCCTTCCAATTTCAGATGAAACCATGATCGAGTGGCTTCGCAGGCAGGTGATGATGGTCGAAGCCTGGCGTGAGCAGCTGGCCGAACGCGCTGAACTCGACATCGACGATATCCGGCGCGTCGAAGACCATTATCAGTGGCTGTGTGCAGAAGTTTCCAGACTGGAATCCGGCAGGAAAGCGCGCGCCGCCTAGCCCCTGCCGCGATAGCTCGCCACGCCCGTATCCGGAACGTAGAGCCCGCCCGGCACATCGCCCGTCTGCCAGAACACGTCGATGGGGATTCCGCCGCGCGGGTACCAGTAGCCTGATATTCGAAGCCAGACCGGATCTGTGACGGCGGCAACGCGCTTGCCAATCGTCACCGTACAATCCTCGTGGAAAGCGCCATGGTTTCGGAAGCTGGTGAGAAAGAGTTTCAGGCTCTTGCTCTCCACCAGCCAGTCCTTCGGCGCATAGTCGATGACAAGGTGGGCGAAATCCGGCTGGCCCGTGACAGGGCAGAGCGACGTGAATTCCGGAGCCACAAACCGCGCCAGATAGAGATCGTCAGCGTGCGGATTGGGAACCCGCTCAAGCGTCGCTTTGTCTGGATCTGAGGGCGCGCCGGTCTGTCGGCCAAGTTGATCGAGGTTCTTGTAGATGTCGGACACGGCCTACCTCGCCAGCGTTGGCACAAAGTCGAAGACCATACCCAAGTATATGCCATAGGCGACGAGCATGACGGCTCCTTCCCAACGGGACAGCTTTCGCCCGGTGAAGGCGAACAGGAGCAACAGGAAGACAGACAGGATCAGCGCGCCGATGTGCTCCCATGAGATGATCGGGAGCAAGACGTCTCCCTGCGCATCACCGGGTTGTCCTTCGCCATATCCAAAGCCTTCCGCTGCCCGGAAGGGCTGGAACACGGAGAAGGGATGAATGATCGCGGCGACACCAATAATGAAGAGGATGTTGAAAATGTTTGATCCGAGCACGTTCCCCAATGCGACATCGGATTTGCCCTTCAGGGCGGACACCGCCGACGTCGCCAGTTCCGGCAGGCTTGTGCCGATCGCGACAATGGACAGGCCGATCACCGTCTCGGAGACGCCGAAGGTGCGCGCCAAATCCACACCGCCCTCGACAAGGAATTTCGCACCAAAGATCACGCCCGCCACGCCAGCCAGGGCAATGGGTATGGACAGGATCAACGGGTCGTGGACATCCACGGCCTCGGCTTCATCGGCATGCAGGTCGGCGGCGTCGCTTCCCCGCCGGTCGAGCAGGATCGACCCGACGATGTAGAGAGCGAGCAGCGCGACCATTCCAATGCCGACCTCGCGGGTGAACATATCGATCCAGAGCAAGACGCAGAATCCGATCGTGACAAGAATCATTATGGTCGTGTCGCGGGCCAGCATGGATGGATGGGTGACGATGGGGCTAAGCAGTGCCGCAACGCCCAGCACCAGTAGAATGTTCGCGATATTGGAGCCGACCACATTGCCGACCGCAATCCCGACGGCATCCATCTGGATCGCTTCGAGACTGGTGACCATCTCAGGCATCGATGTGCCGAAACCGACAAGCACGGCACCAATGATGAGTTCCGAGACGCGCAGACTGCGCGCGATGCTGACCGCGCCTCGCACAAGCGCTTCGCCGCCGAGAAACAACAGCACAAGGCCGGCGACGATATAGAGATACATCATCATGTCAGGGACGCCTTCTTGGTACCGCGACCCTTATGACAAGTCGCGCCGGATTCGCCAATCGGCGACATGCGGCACAGCATTGCTTATTTACCGATCCACTTGAATTCGGGATCGTCCCACCAGGGCCAGAAGTCCGGCAGGCCGTCCGACACTTTGACCGGATAGGTCGGATTGCGCTTTTCAAGGAAGCTCATAACGCCCTCCTTCGCATCTGCCGATTGTCCGCGCGAATAGATTGCGGCGGAGTCCACGATATGCGCGTCCATGGGATGGCTTGCGCCGAGCATACGCCACATCATGTGACGGGTGAGCGTTGTGGATACGGCTGCAGTGTTTTCTGCAATTTCCTTGGCCATCGCCATCGCAGCACCCATCAGCTTGTCCTGGGGATGGATCGAGGCGATAAGTCCACCGTCAAGGGCTTCCTGAGCCGGAAAGACGCGCCCAGAATAGCACCATTCAAGCGCCTTCGAGATCCCGACAAGCCGCGGCAGGAACCAGCTCGACGCCGCTTCAGGATTGATGCCGCGGCGGTTGAACACAAAACCGAACCGGGCATTCTCGGATGCGATGCGTACATCCATAGGCAGTTGCATTGTGACGCCGACGCCAACGGCTGCGCCATTGATCGCGCCAATGACAGGCTTCAGGCTCTCGAAGATGCGCAAGGTCAGGCGCCCGCCGCCATCGCGCTGCATGTCGATCTTTTCGGTCCGGCCGACTTCGCCAGACGCGGCCCGCGCTTCATAATCGAAGGTCTTTGCGCCCTCGGACAGGTCCGCGCCAGCGCAGAAGGCACGGTCGCCAGACCCTGTGACGATGACCGCACGGATATCGTCATCGGCATCCGTCAAATCAAACGCCTCGATCATTTCGAACATCATCTTGCCGGTGAAGGCATTCATCTTGTCCGGGCGGTGCAAGGTGAGCACAGCAACGGGACCGTCCCTTTCGAGCTTGATCTGCTCGAATTCCTTCATCGTTTCCATGGCGCATTTCCTCCGATTGTCGTTCCGGTCAAGACAGCCGGAGGGCGCGGGCGGCGTCAAGCTGTGCCGCATGGACAAGTCGCAAGGCGCGCGTCACAGTCGGCTAAAGAGTAACGATCCTGCCCCTTATCCCAACCATGCCTGATTTTCCGCCCCCGACCACCCTCGCTGCGCCGGCTTTTGTGCTGTCGGTGATCTGGGAATGGTGGGCGGTAAAGACAGGGCGCGCCAAAGGCCGCTACGAAACAAAAGACGCGATCACCTCATTGGCCATGGGCACGGGTAATCTGGTTGTAAACACGCTGACCGGCACGATCGCGCTATGGATGATGATGCTCGCCTGGCCGTTCCGGGCACTCGAACTGCCCGTGACGGTCTGGAGCTTCGCCGCGTGCTTCGTGCTCTATGACCTCGTCTACTATTGGAAGCACAGGCTGGCCCACAGGATGCGCTGGTTCTGGGCTGAACATGTCACCCACCATTCCTCGACCCACTACAATCTCCCAACAGCCCTTCGCCAGCCCTGGTGGGGGCCATTCTCCGGACTGATCCTGCTTGGTTGGGTGATGGTGTTGCTTGGCTTCCATCCGGCTTTTGTGTTTTTCGCAGGCGGGATCAACCTCGTCTATCAGTTCTGGATCCACACCGAAGCCATCGACCGGATGCCGGGTTGGTTCGAGGCGCTTTTCAACACGCCGTCCCACCACCGCGTCCACCACGCCACCAATCCGCGCTATCTCGATGCCAATTATGCTGGCGTGTTTATCGTCTGGGACAAGATGTTCGGCAGCTTTGTCGAGGAGCGGGCCGATGAGCCCCCGGTCTATGGCATCGTCAAACCGGTGGGCTCCTACAATCCGATTGTGTTGGCCTATCACGAGTTGGCTGGCTTGCTGCGCGACTGCGCCTCTGACGGGCTGCGGCCGCGACGCTGGATTGGCCGGTTTGTCAATGCGCCCGGCTGGAACCCGGACGGCCATCACATGCGTTCCAAAGACCTCAAAGCAGCCTACGTCGCTGCCAATCCTGAAACGGCGGGCCAGCCTGGTCTTACATCTTCCGTTCCATCGGCGCTTGCGCCAGCAGAGTGAGTCCCACCCCATGATCCGATCCCTCAGCGCCGTCGCTGTCGCCGCAATGCTTCTCAGCGGCTGCGCAACACCTCGCCCCTATGGCGATGCCGCCCAAATCGAGGCCGATATGAGTTTTCTGGCTGACGATGCTCTGTTGGGTCGCGAAGCGGGCACTGAAGGCTACCAAATGGCGGCGGACTATGTGCGCGAACGCATGCAGGAAATCGGCCTGAAACCGGCAGGCGACGATGGCAGCTATTTCCAGCAGGTGCCGTTGCAACGCTCGGTACGCGTGGCAGATGCGGTCTACTTCGGAGCAACCGATGCAGCCGGAGAAGACTTCGGGTTCGAGGAGAACAAAGACGTCGTCGTCTATGGATCGCGCAGCTTTGAAGAGTCGGACATTACCGCCGAGGCGGTGTTCGTCGGCTTCGGCATTGTCGCGCCCGACCTCGGGCGGGATGACTATGAGGGTCTCGACGTTGACGGAAAGATCGTTGTGATGCTGTCCGGAACACCGAAGGGCATCCAATCAGAAGAGCGGGCCTATTACGGCACGCGCAAGAGCAAGAACGCCTCAGACCGCGGCGCGATTGGCATCCTCAGCGTGGAAACACCGACCCGCAAAGACATCTATCCCTTTGAGCGCCTGCTGATCGAGCGCCGGATGGATGGAGCGTCCATGGGCTGGCTGCAAAAGGACGGCACGCCGTTTTCCCTCTCACCCGGCATTGAAGGCTACGCTTATATGGGCATGCCTGCCGCAGAAAAACTCTTCCGGGATGCCCCTGTGGCATTTGCCGAAATCATGGAAATGGCGGAAGCCGAGGGCGGTTTGGTGAAGGGCTTTGACCTTCCGGTCGAGATCACTATTCGCCAGAAATCAGAGATCGACACGGTCACGTCGCCTAATGTGGCCGGGATTATCGAAGGCACCGATCCTGAGCTCAAGGATGAAGTGATCGTCCTGACCGCGCACCTAGACCATATCGGCCTCGCCAAGACGATCGAGGACGACAAAATCAACAATGGTGCGCTCGACAACGCCGCGGGCGTATCGACACTGCTAGATGCCGCTCGGATGCTTGTGGACGGCCCGCCGCTTGGACGCTCTATCATGGTCCTTGCCGTGACGGCGGAAGAGAAAGGCCTGCTTGGGGCGCAGTATTTCGCCAACAATCCCACGGTGCCGGCCGAGTCGATTGTCGCCAATGTGAATCTCGACATGCCGGTCCTCACTTATGAGTTCACCGACCTGATCGTGTTCGGCGCAGCCCGCTCGACCATCGCTGATCTGGCAGAATCCGCTGCCGCCGAGCTTGACGTAACCCTCAGCCCGGACCCCTTCCCAGAGCAGGGCATCTTTACCCGGTCAGACCATTTTCGGTTCGTCGAAGCCGGTATTCCATCCGTCTATCTGATCCCGGGCTTTGAGAATGGCGGGGAAGCCGAAGCCATTCGCCACCGCACGCAAAACTATCACCGCCCGTCTGACGATATGTCCAACTCCATCGACTTTGACGCGGCCGCAAAATTCTCAACCATCAAGGCCCGCATTACGGAAGCCCTAGCAAACGCCGACGAGCGCCCGCTCTGGAAAAAGGATGACTTCTTTGCTGTCCAGTTCGGCGGACCGATGGAGGAGTAAGGGGCACCTCGAACCAGTCATTCATCGCGCGGTTATTGTTGGCGAGATCGTGGACAAAGCCTAGGTGATGCTTCTCCAGGGCGCGCAGGCGGACCGATTTCGATCCACCTTACGCTGCGTCGCCAATGGACGACGCCGCCCAGCCCGATAAACTCGGCTGACAAGAGACGGTGTAAGGCCGCGCATAAGATCGGAGTGAAACGCTATGCATCCCTGCCATCACGCGAAGACCATGCCCGACAAGCCAGCCTATATCATGGCGGGTTCAGAAGAAGTGGTGACGTTCAAACAACTCGATGAGCGCTCCAACCAAATCGCCCACGCCTTGCGGGCTGCAGGGCTTGGCCCGGGCGATACGTTTGCGATCTTTGCCGAGAACTCGGCCCGGTATTTTGAAGCCTGCTGGGCCGCACAGCGCTCCGGCCTTTTCTTCGTCTGCGTCTCCTCCCGTCTCACTGCACCGGAGGTGGCCTATATCCTTCAGGATTCGGGATCGAAGCTCATAATTGCCGGTGCCTCGAAAGCTTCCGTAGCGAAAGACGCAGCGGATGAAGCTGGCGTTGACTTGAGGTGGTCGATCGATGGTGCGGTCGAAGGGTTTGAAGCTCTAGAAACCGTTCGGCTTGCTTACCCAAACACGCCGATTGCCAATGAAATGAATGGGATGGACATGCTCTATTCCTCGGGAACGACAGGGCGGCCAAAAGGCATTCGTCCTTCCTTTGAGGCCGGGCTTCCGATTGATGGGGAAAGCGTTCTCAATCAGATCGCCAAATCGCTTGCGGGCGCAGATGAAACCTCGATCTACCTCTCACCCGCACCGCTTTATCATGCCGCGCCGCTGCGGTGGTGCATGGCGTTTACGAAATTCGGCTCGACGCTGGTGATCATGGAGACCTTCGACCCGGAGGCGTTCCTTAAATGCGTCGAGCAATACAAGATCACGCATACTCAACTCGTCCCCACCATGTTCGTGCGGATGCTGAAACTGCCGGAAATCGTGCGCACCCAATATGATGTTTCGAGCCTGAAATTTGCGATTCATGCCGCAGCGCCCTGCCCCATTCCCGTTAAGGAGCAGATGATCGAATGGTGGGGACCCGTGATCGACGAGTATTATGCCGGCTCTGAAGGCAACGGGATGACGTGGATCAAATCTCCGGAATGGCTGACTCATAAGGGCTCAGTCGGGCGGGCAATCTTTGGTGAAGTCCATATTTGCGACGAAGACGGGAACGAAGTCGCTACCGGCGAAGAAGGGCAGATCTATTTCGGTGGGACAACGCCGCCGACCTATCACAATGACCAGGAGAAGACCCAAGGGGCGCGCCACCCGAATCAGGCCGATTGGTCCTCACTGGGCGATGTGGGCAAAGTTGATGGGGACGGCTTTTTATACCTTACGGACCGCAAGGCTTTCATGATCATTTCCGGCGGGGTGAATATCTATCCGCAGGAAACCGAGAACATTCTGATCACGCATCCCAAAGTGGCCGACTGCGCTGTGATTGGCGTGCCAGACCCTGATTTCGGCGAAGCGGTAAAGGCGGTTGTGCAACCCATGGCTGGCCTTGTACCAAGCGACGCGCTGGCGGAGGAACTTATGGCTTTTTGCCAAGCCAATCTGTCAAAGCTGAAATGCCCCAAGAGTATCGATTTCGATCCTGAATTGCCGCGTCACCCGACTGGCAAGTTATACAAGCGCCTGATCCGGGATCGCTACTGGGGCAAAAGCGATAGCCGGATCGTCTAGGCTGGCAGGGTGAATGGTTTTTCAGGATCACTCGCACGCCGCAATATGTTTGAACC
>JBCBWQ010000126.1:0-7701 GCA_039817025.1 Pseudomonadota bacterium
CCCGCAGAAGAGACGGCAGTGCACGAGCGACGCCGTCCAACGCGCTAGGGCTTGAGGATTGTGTGACGACTTTCTCTGCGCGCTCTGCTGCTTTGATCTCTTCCCAGGCAACGGTTTGTTCGCCGGTGGAGCGTTTGGGTTCAGGTCCGAAGACGTGCGGGTGCCTTCGAATCATCTTTGCTGATATGGCATCGGCAACGGCCGCGAAATCGAAGGTGCCAGTCTCCTTGGCCATCTGGCTGTGGAAAACGACCTGCAACAGCAAGTCACCCAGTTCATCACGCAGGTCGTTCATGTCGTTGCGCTCAATCGCGTCCGCCACTTCATAGGCTTCTTCGATTGTGTATGGGGCGATCGTCGAGAAAGTCTGTTCCAGGTCCCAAGGGCAACCTCCGTCCGGGTCGCGGAGTTTCGCCATGATGTCGATAAGGCGCTGAATGCCGGGTGTCTCAAGCTTTACTTGGTCGTCTGCCATCACGCACTCCATGTATGCCTAGCCTGGTGTTGGCATAAGCCGGCTGCGAGGAAAAACGAAATGCAAAGGTTAATTGCTCCTTCTGAAGCAGCAAGCCGCGGCAACAGGGAAGGGGCTTGGGTCGACCAGGAAGTGTGATGTGGTGACAGCTGGAGACATCCTCGGACTAGAAGCATGCGCCGGCAACTCTAAAAGGCACGGGCGTTCACCAACGCCATTCGCATAATCATAATTATGGGAAATCATACATCGACTGAAACGATTTGCATGCCGTCGTAGCCTGGTTCGACGCCATCCGGCAGCATCCCGACAAGGGTCTGGTAGTCTAGATCGATATGCATGTTCGTGAGGACTGCTCGGCGCGGCGCAAGCTCACTGATCCAGCCGAGCGCCGTTTCAAGGTTTGCATGGGTCGGATGCGGAGTGAAGCGAAGTGCATCAATAATCAGTACATCCAAGTCTCTGAGCGCTTGCTTAGTTTGGTCTGGTAGTCCGTTCACATCGTTGCAATAGGCGAGATCGCCGATACGGAACCCCAATGACGGGATTGGTCCGTGCTCCTGCAGGAGCGGCAGCAATTCGATCGCGCCGCCCTTCCCGTCTATTTTTATGGGCTTGAAAGCCTCAAGAGGCGTCTGGTTTGCGAGAATGGCCGGATAGCCTTTGGACCCTTCGAAGCAGTAGCGGAACTTTGGAATGAGCGTCCCCGCTGTTGCTTCATCCATGTAGGTTTTCACTTGCGCACGCTGCAACATCGCAACAACGCGCAGATCGTCGAGGCCATGGGTCTGGTCCGCGTGGTCGTGCGTGAAGACGACGCCATCGAGGCTGTCCACACTGGCCGATAGAAGTTGCTCGCGCATGTCCGGCGATGTGTCGATCAAGACGCGCGTAGGCATTGATCCTTCTGTGTACAATTCAGCCAGTGCGCTGCAACGCGTTCTGCGATTGCGCGGCTCATTAGGATCACAGGCACCCCAGTCATTACCGATCCGCGGGACGCCCCCTGACGACCCCGTTCCAAGCAACGTGAAGACCAATCGCGCAGGCATCACGGCACCGCCCGGAACAGTCGCAAGGCATTCGCCTCGGTCGTGCGTTTTATATTTTCGACGTCCATATCGTGAAGGTCGGCAAGCGCTTGTGCTACGTGCGGCAAGTAGGCGGGCTCGTTTCGGCGACCGCGAAATGGGACGGGGGCAAGATAAGGACAATCTGTTTCTAGAATAACGCGATCAAGCGGGACATCCTTTATCACGGCACGAACATCGTGGGCGTTCTTGAATGAGAGAATGCCGGAAACAGACACATAAGCGCCGAGCGCTAACCCTCTCGCGGCGAGCCTCGCTCCGCCTGTATAGCAGTGCAGCAAAGGCTGGAACGCACCCTTCGCAAACTCGCTCTCAAGGATATCGCCCATGAGGTCGTCTGCTTCTCGGGTGTGTAAAATCAGCGGTAATCCAGTTTGTCGAGCGGCTTCGATGTGTAGACGAAGGCTGCGAACCTGATCGCGTTCTTCGCTATACCCGTAGTGAAAATCGAGCCCAGTTTCTCCGATGGCGACAACTTTGTCCGAAGCCGCATTTGTGGAGAGCGTTTCCACCGTTAAGTCTGTAAAGTCTTTGGCATGGTGGGGATGGATACCCGCCGAGCACCAAATGTCTGGATGGGCGGATGCGATCGCGTGGATGGCATCAAAATTGTCCAATCGGTCACAGATTGCGAGAAACCGTCGCACGCCTGCATCCCGAGCGCGCTGCAGCGTGGCTTCCAGATCGTCGGCGAAAGGCTCGCCATGTAGATTGACGTGGGTGTCGAACATTGGCGGCTTTGTTCAGGCCGCCGTGTCCAGCGTCAAGAGCCTGCCAGCAATCCGGGAGGCTGCTTGTCCGCGTTCGAGAGTGAGGGCTGCTGCTTCGGCGGCAATTGCCGAGATATCGAGCCACACTGTAGCGGCATGGGCGGACTGCGGTGCCGCTTCCGACAATCCATCGAGCAATTCTGTGACGGCGGCTTCAAAGGAAACCGCGTCGACACTCGCCAGTTTTATAAAGGCGCTCAATGCGCCATCGCCGATTGATGGTGCGGCCCTGAGCAACGTGCGCGCGGCATTTGCTGCTGCCAAGCCCGCTGGAGATACAAGGCGGACACCGCGCCCTGGACGACCGCGCGCGAGACTCGCCGCTGCATTTACGTCCACATCGCCATCCGCCAGTGGCCTCAGAGCAGTGGCTACATCCGCGTCACTCAGCGGACTAAGACGCAAGACCCGGCAGCGAGACCGTATGGTCGGCAGCACGGGTTTGACCCCATGGTTCACGAGAATGATCAGACAGTTGCCCGGCGGTTCTTCAAGCGTCTTGAGGAGTGCATTCGCCCCGTTGGTGTTGAGTTCGTCGAGGGAATCGATGACGCCGACGCGCCATCCTCCTAGCGCCGGTCGTAAGCTGAAAAAAGCGATCAAATCCCTCACGTCATCAACGGGAATGTTTTGTTTCAGCTTGCCTTTGTCATCGGGCCGACGCGCGAGCCAACGGAAATCCGGATGACCGTCTGAATTGATTTTCTGGACGACGGGATCTTCAACTGAAGCATCCAGAGAAGCCGCACCCAGCATCAGGGCACCGATCCGGCGTGCAAGGATCGACTTCCCAATGCTTTGCGGCCCCTCCAGCATCCAAGCATGGTGCAGGCGTCCATTGTCTCGAGCCTTCAGGAACTCGGCCTCGGCGGCCTGGTGACCGTAGAGCGGCCATGCGGCGGTCATCGCCTGAGCCTCGGTTGTATTGCGTCCAGTGCCTGAGCGAGGACAGCGTCTTCGGATTGTGAGGCGTCGATGACGACGCACCGATCCGGTTCAGCTTCGGCGATCTCACGAAAGCCTCGGCGAACGGCTTCGTGAAAGCTCGCATCGCGTCGCTCAAAGGTGTCAGCTGATTCGCCGCGGCGTCTGCGGCGCCCGACCAACGCTGCTGGATCGGCATCTAGGATCAAAGTCACGTCCGGCCGGGTCTCGCCTACAACCAGCGCTTCCAGCGCAAGCAGGTCACTTGGTGTGACGCCGCTCTGAACTGCCTGGTAGACGCGCGTTGAATCGATGAACCGATCGCACAGCACGATCTCTCCTCTGATCAATGCGGGCTCGATCAGGCTAGAAATGTGCTCACTGCGTGCGGCATTCATCAAGAGCGCCTCAGCCATTGGCGTCCATGGCGCTTCACCGGGAGGATGGAGGACACATTCCCTGATGGCTTCAGCGTATGGTGTGCCACCCGGTTCTCGCGTCGACACGACTTTGCGGTTGTTGCTGGACAGTCTTTCAACGAGACGTTTCTGAAGCGTCGACTTTCCGGCCCCTTCGCCGCCTTCAAGTGTGATGAATAATCCTCGGCGCACGAGTTTGATCAGCTCTCACCGCCGGAGATCATCAGGCTAAGACCTTCGATCGCTCGCCCAAAAAATCCGAGACGCGCGACCGATTCGTCCGCGACGATCTGGGCGACAACTGGATCACGGCCCTCGATCGTTACAACGAGATTACCGACGACTTCATCTGTCGTGATGGGAGCTTCTAGCGGGCCTTCTAGAACAATCTCAGTTTTTGCGCCCTCAAGCGCGCGTTTATGCGCAGTAATCTTCATCGGTTCAGCCAGAGAAACGGCGACGGTACGACTTTGGCCAAGCCAAACATCAAGTTCAGGCAGGATGACGGCTTCCGGAACAATCGTGCGGGTTTCAAAGGCTGTGAAGGCGAGGCGCATAAGCCTTTCGGACTCCTGCGCGCGTTGTGCAATGCTATCGAGGCCGTTGACGATAACGATCCGGCGTTGGCCGTCCCGTTCCGCCGATGCTGTGAGCCCGTACCCTGAAACAGACAGATGGCCGGTTTTGAGACCGTCAGCGCCGTCCATGCGCCCCAGCAGCGGATTTCGGTTTGGTTGGGATATACCGCGCCACTCATACGAGGTTTCAGCGTAGAGCGCATAGAGCTCTGGAAATTCTTCGATGCTCAGCTTTGCGAGGCGCGCAAGATCAACAGCAGACATGCGATGCCCAGGTTCGTCGAGGCCCGTTGCATTCTTGAAGGTCGCTGTTTCCAGTCCAAGCTCGGCGGCGAGGGCGGTCATGTCTTCAGCGAAGGCTTCCTCACTGCCTGACAAGCCTTCGGCGAGGACAATGCACGCGTCGTTGCCAGATAGAATGATGACGCCGCGCAAAAGCTCTTCAACGGTGGGCTGGTCACCAGGCGCCAGGCCCATGGTCGAGCCCCCAGACGCGAAGCCGCCTTTACGCCAGGCGTTCTCACTCGTCGTAAATTGGTCGGTGAGGCTTATTTCACCGCGGCGCAGGCGATCGAACACGACGTATGCCGTCATAATCTTCGTCATGGAGGCGGGGATCATCGGGACGTCGCCGTCCTTGGAGAACAGAACCTCACCGCTCTCATAATCCATTATGACGGCGTATTCAGCCTCCGTCCTGACGCTAGTCGATTGAGCAAACGCTGCGAGTGCGAGACCGAGCGATGCAAACGAGACAGCAAACAGGCGAGCAATCATCCTATAGCTCCGTTGGGTGCGCCGAATGCGCAAACCACTTTAGAGCAGGGAAAAAGGACCGCTTTGGGGCACCCGTCAACAGGCGGGCATGGAAGCTTATGGCTTCACGACGATGCCATTCGCAATTCCTGCGCGGGCCAGGCGATTCCGCATCGTATCTGCCGTTGAGCGTGAAGAGAGGGGGCCAACCATCACGCGGAAATAGTCGGCTCCAGAAACTCGCGCGGGAACGATGTCCACGGGCATGTCCGCAGCGAGACGGGAGACGAGCGCCTGAGCGTTGCCGATATCTGCGAATGAACCGAGTTGGACAAAGTAGGCTACAGAACTTGGCGTGATTGGGTCAGCGACGGGCAAGCTTGGCTCGAACGTAGGCTGAGCCGGCGGCGGCGCGTCAAAGTCAACATCTTCAAAAGCGGCCAGCTTTGGGGCTGGAGACGGAGCCGCCCGAGCGAGCACAGCGGGAGCAGGGCCCAGATAGCGGACGCGAACTTGCGCTTCGCCCTGCTCTATCATGCCGATTGCCGCTGCAGCCGCCTTGGACAAATCGATTATACGGCCGTCGACGAAGGGTCCGCGGTCGTTGACCCGCACAACCACATCACGACCGTTTGCAGTATTCACGACCTGTACAAGGCTCGGTAGTGGAAGGCTCGGATGCGCCGCTGTGAGGTCGTTCATGTCGAATGTTTCGCCATTGGCTGTCGGGTTGCCGTGAAAGGCCTCACCGTACCACGATGCGATGCCTGTTTCATCGGCTGCAGTTGTTGAGGCCGCGACAGGCTGGAAGGTCGTCGGCGCCGGCGCAGCAATAGCAGGTGGCGCGATCGGTTTGAGGGGAGCAGCCGCAACCGGGGCAGGTTTGCTGGCGACTCGGGCGGCGGCCGCGCGCGCGTCGAACCCGCCAGCCGAAATCGATGGATCGCGGCTTGGTGCGGCAACCGAATGCGTTGGTGCCGTCATCGCAGCATAGTGGCGCGCCTGCTCAGGCGCGACGGCTGACTTTGAAGACGAAAAGACCATCGGGTCTGTGCTGACCGCCTGTCGCGCGCCCTGCCCGCTGTAATACGTGCTCGGTTGATCGGGATACCGGAACTCGATTCGCTTGCCGCCAGGAGCGTCGTGAACGATCGCTGAGCCGCCTGCCCCGGCAACTGGCGCAGGAGTGGAAGGTTGAGCGGTGGCTCGCTGAGAGGGAGCTGCGGCTCCATTACCGGCAAATACAATTGGAGCAGGATTGTTCTTGTTGCCAGCATGAGCTGGCGCAGCAGAGACGAGCGCTGCAACACCCACCACGGTCAGGAGCCTGATTGACGTTCTATTCGGTCCTGGGCCGTACGGCATGGTGTTGTCCTCGTTCTGTGACCTTGCCACGCTTACGGTTAGCGGTGGCAATGAGCGGAATTCGTCCGCCTCTCCTTTGATCTAGCAGAAGAGCCTGCATTTACGGTGAATGCTGCAAGTGAATCCGAGCGGTACTGGAAGCAATTCATTAAACGATGGCACCAGCCAAAGGCGGCTTAAACAAGGCATCGCGTCGAAGATGACTTGCATTTAAAACGCGTTTCGAGAAAAAGGGCGCTCTGCGGAGGAGTGGCAGAGCGGTTGAATGCGGCGGTCTTGAAAACCGTTGAGCGCGCGAGCGTTCCGGGGGTTCGAATCCCTCCTCCTCCGCCACTGTTCTTTATGCTTTGTTTTGCCTGTTGGTGATCAGGTCGTCGACGACTTCGGGTTCAGCGAGGGTTGAGGTGTCGCCGAGATTGGCGAAGTCGTCTGCAGCGATCTTTCGCAGGATCCGGCGCATGATCTTGCCGGAGCGCGTTTTTGGCAGCCCCGGTGCCCATTGGACAAGGTCTGGTGACGCGATGGGGCCGATCTCCGCTCTCACATGCTTGACCAGGTCGGCTTTGAGCGCGTCGTCGGCCTCGATGCCCGCGCGCACGGTGACATAGGCATAGATCCCCTGCCCTTTGACCTCATGCGGATACCCGACCACCGCAGCCTCGGCCACGGCGTCATGGGCAACAAGCGCAGATTCCACTTCTGCGGTGCCCATGCGATGTCCGGAGACATTGATCACATCATCGACGCGGCCTGTGATCCAGTACGTGCCATCCGCGTCACGGCGGGATCCGTCCCCCGTAAAATAGGTGCCGGGATAGGTGGTGAAGTATGTCTCGATGAAGCGCTGGTGATCGCCATACACGGTCCGCATCTGGCCAGGCCAGCTATCGGTGAGGATGAGATTGCCTTCTGCAGCGCCCTCCAGCACGCGTCCCTCGGCGTCGACCAGGTCAGGCTTCACGCCAAACATGGGCGCAGTGGCCGCGCCGGGCTTCATCGGATGCACGCCCGGCAATGGCGTCATCATGCATGCGCCGGTTTCGGTCTGCCACCAGGTATCAACAATGGGGCATCGCCCGTCTCCGACAGTATGGAAGTACCACTCCCAGGCTTCAGGGTTGATCGGTTCGCCAACGGACCCCAACAGGCGCAAGCTGGAGCGGCTGGTCGCTTTGACCGGCGCGTCGCCCTCGCGCATGAGGGCCCTGATCGCTGTGGGCGCGGTGTAGAAGATGCTGACCTTGTGCGTATCCACGACGGTCCAGAACCGCGACGCGTCAGGATAGGTCGGCACGCCTTCGAACATGAGCGTTGTCGCGCCGT
>JBCBWQ010000127.1:0-7645 GCA_039817025.1 Pseudomonadota bacterium
CGCTGAAACGCGCTCTATATAACGCCCAAAACGGTCGGCAACGTGTTCGATCAAACCGACAGACCCATCATGCAAGCTCTCGCAAAGCGCGTGCACGTGAAAAATATCGATCTGAGACCAGTCTGCCGCGTCAAGCCGCTCTGGGATTTCGCCGAAACGCGACCCTGGCGCGCACGGATTATAAAGGTCGCCGCCCAGCGTTGCATTGGAGTAGCCGGGATTAACTCGAAGGCCGATTTTTGCGTCTGCTTCCCGCGCCATCGGGGAAAAACGATTCAGTTGCTCAGCGGAATTCAGGTAAATGTGCCTAGCAAAACCGATAATCTGAGCAAGGTCTTCTTCTTTATAAGCAGGCGAATAGACGTGGACCTCCTTGCCAAAGGTATCAGCGCCAAGCTGCGCCTCTTGCAGACCAGACGCCGTTGTCCCATCCAGATAGTCACGCATCATTGGAAAGACTGCGGGCATCGCGAAGGCTTTGGTCGCCAACAGGATCTTACAGTCCGCTTCTTCGCGAACGCGCTTTGCTGTCTGCAAGTTCGCCCGCAGCCGTGCAGCGTCCAGCACAAAAACCGGCGTTTCCATCAAGTCTCGACGCTGAAAAGCTCAGCCTGATCGGCAGTGTCCACATCAATTACATGCCAAGGCAGCCCGCGTTGTGCGACATCTTCAAGGAACGGCTTGGCCGGGAACTGCTCCACATTCCAGACACCCGCCCCGCTCCACTCGCCCCGGAAGAACATGGCAGCACCTGAAACCGGCGGCACACCTGTCGTATAGGAAACCGCCTGCGCGCCGACTTCCTTGTTCGTCTGAGCATGGTCGGAGACGTTGTAGATCATCTTGATCTGCTCTTTCCCGTCCTTCTTGCCGCGAATGATCACGCCGATGGAGGTCTTGCCGGTGTAACCTTCAGCCAGAGTCGATGGTACCGGCAGCAAATCACGCAGAAACTCCATGGGGATGATGTCCATGCCCTTGTGTTTGATCGGCTCCAGGCCGATCAGTCCGATGCTTTTGAACACGTCGAGATGTTTGATGTACTCCTCGCCAAATGTCATCCAGAAGCGGATCTGCTTAAGCCCTGGAATATTCTGGACGAGGCTCTCTTCTTCCTCGTGATAGATCAAATAGGAAGCGCGCGAACCGACTTCGGGGTAGTCGATCATCGCCTTTATGGATAACGCCGGGATCTCGACCCACTGACCGTCCTTCCAGTATTTGCCGTCCTGGGTGACTTCACGCAGGTTTATCTCTGGATTGAAATTCGTCGCGAAGCCCTGGCCATGGTCGCCGGCGTTGCAATCGACAATGTCGATATACTCGATTTCGTCGAACAAGTGGTCACGGGCATAGGCACAGTAAATGTTGGTCACGCCCGGATCGAAGCCGCAGCCAAGGATAGCGGTCAGACCGGCCGCCTTGAAACGGTCCTGATAGGCCCACTGCCATTTGTACTCGAACTTGGCTTCCTCGCGGGGCTCGTAATTGGCGGTGTCCATGTAATTGGCGCCCGCCTTCAGGCAGGCATCCATGATCGGAAGATCCTGATAAGGCAGCGCCATGTTGATCACGAGATCGGGCTTGACCCGTTCGATCAGCGCGGCGGTCGCATCGACATCATCGGCGTCGATCTGACTGATCTCGATGGGCGAGACGCAATCCGCCGCGACTTTCTCGCAGCTCTCAATCCGCCGAGAGGCGAGATGGATGTGCTTGAACGTGTCACGGTCCATCGCGCACTTCTTCGCGACGACCGATCCGGCAGCACCGGCTCCAATAATGAGCACGCGATCCATAGGCGGAAACCTCCAAAACATTAGAACTGACGAGTCCGGGTTGCAGGTAAGGCATCCCTACCCGTCTCGCCACCACTAGGCTTCGATATCTACTGTCTCACGTTCAGCGGCGAGGTATTCGGTTGAGCGCATCTCGTGCAATCGGCTCACCGTCCGTTGAAATTCAAAGGCTCCGTCGCCGGCGGGATACAGTGCGTCCGGCTCAGCCTGCGCGGTCGCCACCAATTTCACTTTGGCCTCATAAAGCGCATCGATGAGCGTCACAAACCTTGCCGCCTCGTTGCGCTTGTCTTTGCTGAGCTTTGGAATGCCAGAGAGCAGGACCGCATGAAAGTGGGCGGCGATGGTCAGATAGTCGCTCGCCCCCAGCGGCCGCGCGCACAGCTCTTCAAAGGTGAAGCGCGCCACGCCAGCTGCCTCTGCCGTGACAGGGAGCTTGCGGCCCTTAACCGTCAAGACACAGCTCTGCGGCTCCGCTCCCAAAGTCAGCCGTGCCCAAGCCTTGTCGAGCGCAGTTGCGCTTTGCGGCCCAAGTGGCGTCAGCCAGACCGGGGCCTCCGTAAGCCGCTCAAGCCGGTAATCCCGCTCCGACGACAGCTCCAGCACATCACAAGCGTCTTCCAGAAGCGCGATGAAAGGCAGGAAAAGCTGGCGATTTATTCCGTTCTTGTAGAGGTCACCGGGCACCCTGTTCGACGTTGCCACCACCGTCACGCCATCGGCAAACAGGGCCTCAAACAGGCGCGACAGGATCATGGCATCAGCAATCTGTGTGACCTGGAACTCATCGAAGCATAGCAACTGAGCCTCGGTTGCAATCTTCTTTGCGGTCGGCGCAATCGGATCATCGCCGGCACCTTTCACACGATAAGGCGAGCGTTTGCGCGCTGCGGAGTCCATCGCTCTCCATTCAGCCATGGCATCGTGGACTTCAGCCATGAAGGCGTGAAAGTGCACCCGACGTTTCGAGGCGACCGGCGTTTCGGCAAAGAACAGGTCCATGAGCATGGACTTGCCACGTCCAACACCGCCCCAAAGATAAAGGCCCTTCACCGGCTCTGGTTTCGAAAACCATCCTTTTTTGCGGGACTGCAGCCGAATTGAGAGATCATCGAGAGCAACCGCTGCGCTCGCCTGCGCCGGATCCGGGTTCAGTTCACCCGATGCGACCCGGGCCTGGTAGCGCTCAAGGACCCGTCCCATCCCCTACCCTCCGAGCGCAGCCGTCACTGCGTCGATAAAACTACGCCACGCCCCCGGCTCGACGATCAACGTCGCAACCGCTCCGGTGAGCGCCCCGCCCAGATGAGCCTCGTGCCCAATGCGAGTGTTCGCCCTCGTGGACAGGTACGCGCTACCGACGATGTAAACGACCGCAAAGGCAATCGCTGGCATCGGGATGATGAAGATCAGCAGCATTGCAAACGGTTCAAACAGACAGAATGAAATGACCACGCCGGACGTTGCGCCAGACGCCCCGATCGCAGCGTAGTTCGGCTTGCGCCAGTTCTCCACCAGCGCCCAGCCATTGCCGCCAAGAAGCGATGCAAAATAGACAAGGAGAAAACCGCCCGTCCCGAGGGCTTGCTCAACATAGGGCCCGAAAAAGAACAGGGTCACCATGTTGGCGAGGAGATGCCAGGAACCCACGTGTAGGAAACCGGAGGTCAACAGTCGCTGCAACTGGCCCGATTTCACCGCGCCAACAATGAAAGTGCCATCCTCCAGGAAGCCCCGATTGGAGAACGCGTAGAGGCTCGCAAGGACGTTTGCGAGAATGAGCAGCGCCGTCGCCGGCGCCGCATTGATCAGGTCCATGGACTATAGGCCTCCGGCGAAGTGCCTGCCGATTGCCGCAAAGCCAGCCCTGGCGCAAGGCCCGCTGGTTTAAGCGGCCCGCACCGGCGCGAGCTCTGCGTCCGGCATCAGGCCGAGCAGAAAGTCCTGAAAGCTTTCCGGGCGCTGGATGAACCGGTTAAACGGCAAGCCAGCCTTATAGACCGCTTCGGGAGCGATGTTGCAACCGCATCGCAAGGCTGTCGCGACGGCTTCGTCTCGCGCGTCCGAGCCAGATACCACCGCGATCCTGTGGCTGCCCATGTTGGCGACGCGAGCGATTGTCATATCCGCATCGAAGCTGTCCGGCAGCGTCAGGTCGAGCACGATCAAGTCGAACCGCTCAAGGCGCAGCCGATTTTCGGCCTCCATCAGAGTGCCTGCAGTAACAAGGTCGACCTGCACCCGATTACGCGCAGCCTTGTCGGCTGCGATGGCGAGCATGTCGCATACGGGAGCATGATCTTCGACCCAAAGAACTTTCATTGTACTGACCTTGTGGAGGGCCGTTTTGATCGGCCTGTTGCGGTGTGTGTCTGGAGCACACTGTGGCACCTTGGCGTTTCGGCAGGGTAAACCGTTCGCTACTGAACGCTTAACAATTGCAGGTTTCTGCCCGTCGAAAAGCAAGCACTGGAAAGGACTGGCGCACCCCGGCATGTTCCATGCTAGGGTCCGCGTTTGAGGTGACACATGTGCACGGCGGGACGGCCCTGCGCATCTGGGAAGGTGATACGGCCATGTCGGACAATCAGGTGGCTGCACCAGCGCGCCGGTCTGCTTTCCTGCCCGCCGAACGGGACACGGACCAGCATATCGTCGACACGCTCATCGAGGAGCGCTGCCCATCCTTTGCCGAACACTGGACCTGGCCGGTGGTTCGTCCCACCTTGCACGCACTCCTTGGCTACCGCAAAGCCCGTCATATGGCCGATCGCATGGCAAAGCTGTCTGGTCGCCAGGCTTTTGACGACTTGATGCAAGCCCTCGACGTCGATTTACATCTCAATTGTTTTGAGCGCCTGCCCCGCGAAGGGCGCCTCATCATTGCTGCAAACCACCCGACCGGCCTTGCCGACGGCGTGGCCGTCTGGGCTGCCCTCACTCAGTATCGGCAGGACGTTGTTTTCTTCGCCAATGCCGATGCAATCCGGGTTAATCGCCGGTTCGAGGACGTCATCATCCCGGTGGAATGGGTGATGGAAAAGCGCTCACCGGCAAAAACCCGCGAAACGCTTCGCCGCGCTGCCGATGCTTTTGCGCAGGAAAAATGCGTGGTCATCTTCCCATCGGGGAAACTCGCCAAAATGGTCGATGGCACGCTGACCGAGCAGGATTGGTTCTCCACTGTTATCGGTCTCGCAAAGAAACAGAACGCATCCGTCCTTCCGCTGCACATTACTGCGAAGAACTCCTCGTTGTTTTACCTGCTCTCGAACCTGAATGGCGAACTGCGCGACATCACTCTGTTTTACGAACTGCTGAACAAGACGCGCTCACGCTTTGACATGACCATGGGTCCTTTGATTTCGCCGGAACAACTCGTTGGCGATGCCGTAGAAACCACTGAGCGTCTGAAGAATTATGTGGCTTACGGCTTAAAGGACGATCCTGATCGTCCATTCGGCGAATAACGGTATGTTGCCGAAAATTCATGTACTGTTGTGATAAAAGACCTCAGCGTAAACAATGCTGAGGGGTACCATGCAGTCCATTATTGAAACTATACAGCGCCAATTCGAGACCTACGGTCCGAAAGTCTTCGCTGCTATTGTTATTCTCGTAGGGTTCATTCTTGCTGCCTATATCGTCCGCTGGCTGATTGGAGCCGCTATAAATCGGACGGGATTGGCCAAGAAAGCCAATGAGACATCGCCGCCCGGATCAAAAAGCCTCGGCGCGAGCCTGTCTTCGGCTGCGTTCTGGGTCATCGTGCTCGTCGGTGTTGTACAAGCGCTCACCCGGCTTGAGCTTACAACGGTCACCGAGCCGTTGAACAATATGCTCAACCAGATCTTCGAATACTTGCCGAACATCCTGGGAGCGGTGCTGATCTTTGCGATCTTCATTATTGTCGCTAACGTTCTGCGTCAGACGCTGAAAGCCGTCTTGGTGTTCGCAGATCCACTGCCAGAGCAGTTCGGACTCACTACGGGTCCAGCAAACGTTTCCGGAATCACAGCCACGATTGCCTCTTCAATCATCATGATCGTCGGCGGCATTGCAGCCTTTGATGCACTGGGTATCGAAGCAATCTCAGCGCCTGCGACCAGCATGCTGAACGAGATACTCAGCATGATCCCGAACATTGCTGTCGCTGCGTTGATCCTGACGATCTTCGTTATCATCGCTCGTTTCGTCGCCACGCTGGTGCGACGCACGCTGCCAGGCACCGGCGTGGACGAAGCCGTTGCAGAGCTGGGTATCCTTAAGGGCGCAGACTCGGGTCTGTCAGCGACGTCGATCATCTCCAACCTGTCGATGTTCTTCATCGTCCTGCTGGGCTTGATCGCATCTCTGCGCGCGCTGGAGCTGGAAACGCTTACCAGCGCCATGAACACGATCCTCGAGATGGGTGCTAACATTGCCTTTGGCGGTGTCATCATCTTCGCCGGCGTCTTCATTGCGCGCCTCGTGACCGGCGCTATGGCGTCCGCAGGGTCCGGGGCAACGGATATCGCCGCGAATGCAGTGAAATGGCTCATCATCATCCTGTCGGTGATCCTGGGTGTTTCGCGCATGGGTCTTGATCCGACCGGCGGCGTGTTCATCCTCGATGCAGCCCGCATCCTGCTGATCGGCGGGGCAGCCGGTCTAGCCATCGCGTTTGGGTGGGGCGGAAAGGACTGGGCCGCGAAGCAGTTGGAAAGCTGGCGATCGACACAGTAGGCAACATTGAAGCCTTAAAGAGAAAGGGCCACCCATGCCGGGTGGCCCTTTTTGTCTTCGGCGTTTGCGTCAAGTCACCGCCGCTGGGGCGGCCCTCGCCTCGCCATACCAGTCAATCTTGCGCGTCATCCACATGGTCAGCGCAATCGCAGCAAAGCTCGCAAAAGCACCGGCCAGCAAGGCGTGGTCCTCTGCGCGCATCAGCGTGAAGATCAGCGCATAAATGCCGGACAGGATCATAAGCGCCCGCACTCCATAGGCCCGGGAGCGAAACACAGATGCAGCATAGCCCGACGTCAGCAGAACAGTCAGCGTAGCTGCCGCCGCGAACGCCAGGTCAAATCCAATCCGTTCAGCGAGTGCGAGCAGCAGGAGATAAAAGATCGCTTGCGCCAGTCCGACCAACACATATTGCGCTGGGTGGGCCCGCAATCCGCTCGTTACCTCAAATAGGAAGTAGGCAAGAAACACAAAGCCGATGAACATCGCCGCATATTTCAGCGCGCGTTGTACGCTCTGATAGGGATTGGCCTCCCGCATGAAGCGCACTGCCATGTCGCGCCGATTCCACTCAGTAACCTTGGAGAGGTTGAGCGATGATCCAGCGCCGGGAATTCCGCGCGCAAGATACGGCACCCGCCATTCTGCAGAGAACCCATCCGGGCCCTGCCCTGCTGTATGGCTGGATGGGATCACACCGCCGGTGAAACTCGGATCAGGCCAGTCACTGGTCATGGACACCGCGGTGTCTTTCGCAAATGGCCCGATGCTGAAGCGCTGGGCTCCCGTGAGTACAAGATCGACGGACACGTCAAACCGCTCGTCTCGCTTGGCAAGATCTGCAATCTCAGCGCTTGCGAGCGTTACACCGGAGTGAGGCACTGGTTGGTAACTGCCATCATGACTGTACACATGGGGTGCAGGCGCAACGTCTACGACGCGGCCATCGACGCGCGCCTCTGTGGACTGGATACCGCGTGTATCGCTCACACCAAAGTAAACCCGAGCGTCCGCCCAAAGGGGCGTAGCGTCGCTCGGAAGCGCCCCGCGCAAGGCTGACGGTTCGAACGTCGCCTGCATCTTCATGTCTGCGGTGAAGACAGGCACAAGGTAGATGCCGC